>CAZBVD010000023.1:11680-16569 GCA_964495235.1 uncultured Dysgonomonadaceae bacterium
CAGCAAGCGCTTTTGTGGTAATTGCCATAATTAATTTCCTCCTTTAGTGGTTTTGTTTATGTGGGCTTCTACAAGTTTTTCCCAAGATGGGGCTTGCTGTGTTATACCAGAGTCGTATATAGCGAATGCTTGGATTCGATTTGCAGGAGTCTCCGAATTCAATCTTCCACGCAGTGCGTATAACTTCAACTCTATAATTTCATAATCGGTTTCAGTTTTAATAATTTCGTTAACATCTTCTTTTGGAAGATCTGAGAAGGTCTCTACTAGAGTCGCAACTTTTTGGTCGAACTCTTTCTTTTCTACATCTGCTTTGAAAGCTCTTAAGGTCTCTAACTCTGTTTCCAAAATCTCATTTTTTGTTCTCAAGTCTTCAAGCTCGTCTTCAAACTTTCTAATAGTAACCCCTTCTTCTGTTACTGTAACAGTAGGTGGGTTGTAAGGCGGATTCTCCTCTGCAGTAGGTTCGTCTACTATCGGATTTTCCAGGGTAGGCTCGTCTGCAATAGGTTCGTCTACTTTCGCCTTTTCTTCTTCCTCACTAGCTTTTTCAGGTTCGACTGAAACTGGGCTCTCTTCTGGAGCTCCTGTTTCCTCTGATCCATCAGTATCTGAGACAGTGGCCTCGACTTTTTTCTCACTCGGTCCACTTGGCTCTGCAGGAGCTGAATCTGTTCCTGTAGGAGCTGAATCTGAGTCTCCGTTTCCTTCTGAAGAGCTATCCGTTTCAGGATTTGAATCAACAGGCGTCTCTGTAAATTTTTTGTCTCTTTCATTTATTGTCTCTTGTAAGTCTCGTGAAAAGTTAGCTACAAATTCACTAATTCCACTAATGCTAAATTCTGCGATGTCTAGTCTTGCGTTTCTCATTGCTGGGGCAACCTCGTCCCCTAAGAGAACCACTCCATTGTACAAATAGTCATGGATATCTAGCACCCCTGTTTCATCCTCGACAGAAAAGTCTTGGACTCCTACTTCCATGGATACGCTTTTTCCTCCGTCCCTATGGACGATATCTAAAGCTTCATTTGCGTAGTCATTCCAAATATAGGCATCAACGCTTACGAACTTAACGCCTTCTTCATCTTCTTCGTATGAGTAGTTATTAGTTTCTGGAATCATCCCGATTGGACGTCCCAAATAAATGTATTTAACGCCATCTTCTGTAACTTTAAACTCAAACTCGTGGCCTGCGAAATCTGCTTCATCTGTGCCATCCGACTTTTTAACAAAAGCCAAAAGCGGAATATTTTTTAATGAAGGAGCTGCTTTTCCGATCGCGGCATCAGTAAATCTTGATCCGTTTAAATTCAGTCCGCTGTGCATGACTTTGACTCTGACTTTTGTGAATCTTTCATCACTAAAATCTGTCTTTTCGTAAGTTAGCGGCAGATTTAGTATCTTCTTCTTATTCATTCATTCCCTCCTTAAAAAAAATTTTATTCGTAAAAACGTAATCAGTGCCGATTTCAAAATTGGAGACGATTTCTGCTATTTCCTTTGGGCTTAAGTTCCTGTCTTCTGCGTAAAGTTTATAGCTCTCACCATCTTCTCTTTTTTCTTGGCTATACGTTTTATACCCGATAGAATCAAGCTTTTTCGCTAGATCATCGTTAAAAACATAAAGAAATTTATTCATTACTTACCTCCTCGACTGTCATTCTTGTTTTTGTCTCGAGTTTTCTGCCCTTCTTCGCTCAAAGGTTCCTCCGACTCTGGACGCCCGCCTTCCTTACCAGCACTCTCGCCTGGTTGCGTATGAGAGCTTGTAACAGGGATTAACAAGTCGGGAAGTTTCAATGTTTCATTTTCATAATCAAGCAAAGAGAGCATCTCTGCTTGCTCAATTCCTAAAGAAGCCATCCACAGTAATTTTGTAGGTAGCCCATAGGTTGCAGCGGCTTGATATTGCGACTGCATCTCTTTAATATTAAAAATTGAGTGATGTGGAAAAATCATTCGATAGTAGACGTTTTTGTCTGAGACTAATGCTCGGAACCTATTGTCATACCATCTTTCAAATTGATCCAGAAGCTCATACATAATAGCCTCATCTGTTTGACCAGACCTTTCAAGACCGACACTGCTTCCAGAGGCCCCAGATGCAAAAAGCACCATAGGAGTTCCGGCTGAACCATATATCATTCTAGTGGCTTTTTCAATATCATCTTGAATTGCCCCAACATGATTTTTAAAGTCTAGTGTCTTGATTTCTGCAGGAGTAGTTAATACTCTTCTACTACTTCCACCCATCGTAGCCCTAGCATTTTGATGCAGGGTTTCGATCTCTTCCATCTCCATGCTAATCTCGCCATCTTCATCGAGAGGTATTTTTTGGATTATAACCTCTTCAACTTGCTGAATACTTCTTTGCTTATCTAACTGTTTATAATCCTCTAGTTCAATAAGGTCAATAAAAACAGGGGTTAGAAATGGAACTTGGTCAGTAAGCATATGCCCCCTCGCAAAAACAGGGTCTAACATTTGCCACTGGTATAGCTTATTATCTCTTTCATAAAGCTTATGCAGTTTTGTAAACTCTGCGGGAAAAGATTCAAAAGCTAGCTTTTTTTCTTCATCCGTTCTAAACTGCTTAAAGAAGTCGAAATTGAACTCAACAGAATAAACTCCGTCAACCATAAATCTAGTTCTACAAAACTCTGTAGGGAGTTGTTGCGTAACGTAAACTCCGTCTAGCTCTCTTTCATAGCCATAAAAAGCGCCGTCCTTCACAACGGCAAGTGCGATTTTATGAGCTGTCTCTTTTACATATGATTTGCTTGTATAGTCTAAGATTAAATCTAACGCTTTCTCGCTTTTGCTGTTAGCTCCAGCGGTCTTCTTTGACCTGTTTGCTGCAGTTGGAACTACAACATAGTCGAAGGTTAGTAGCTTTCCAAAATACTCAACTAGTCTGCGGTACTCTCCACTCGAGTGGAAGAAGTATTGAGAATACTCTCTTAAGCTAGTTATATCTTTTTGCTCTATAGCCCTAGTTATTGATTCTTTATTGACATTATATCTACTTAAGGAGCTGTTGTCAATAGCTACTATAGGACGACCGAACTCACCCATTCTTTTGTAAAATTCGGGAAGTTTTCTTACTGGCTTTTTATCTGACATCTGCTCACCCCTTTTTTAGTTGATTTAGGGCTTGCCCTAAGTTTTTTTGTTGCCTTCATATAGTTAGTCTCTCCCTTGCCTTCAAATATCGAAAGCTTCTCATACGATTTTACGCGGGTTCATAACTACGATAGAGACCCCTAAAGGGGAGAAAGAAGGTCCAGTCCGGACGACCCTGTATCTCTCAGGATTCCCCTTCTCCTCTAGCTTTTGTAGAATATCTCTCTCGTAGTTCTCATAGTTGTGCCAATCCTCTGTAACGACAACCCCTTTCTCTCGATTAGAGGGGTAATCTAAGTGGAAAGGATCGTAGCAGGCTAACATCATTCTTTTCCACCTAGCATAGATCTTTGGATTGTAGGTTGAATTTGCCGCACCTAGGTATCCCTTTCCCGCCACAGTTGGGTAGAACCGGTCTTTCACTAGGCCTGCTTGTATATTTCTAAGCTCTGTGACGACCTCCGTCCCTGTATTTAAAAAACGCACCCTATACCGATTGACACCCTCTTTGGCAATAATTTCCATCAGTCCGTAATTTTTTGATTTATATCTTGTTCCTACCATAAAGCCTCCTAGTTATAAAAAACAGCCTGAGACCAGCTTGTTTTTCTCTTGCGTCTTTTTGCATAATAGTCTTGTTCGATCTTTGAAATATAGTATAAGCCATACTCCAAGGCTGAAAAAGTATCCTTTTCTTTTCTGCCATCAATCATCTCGATAGACAATCCCACAGTATTTTTCTTAATTTTAATATTAGAAGTTTCATCTATCAGTAGATTTGTGTTATTGTATGGAGCGAGGAATCTATCTCTCTCGACCAACCCCATTCTTGCGCCTTTAGCAGTCTTTAGCAGCTTCTGTCTTGCCACTTTTGTGTCTACTAGTAGCCGCACCCTACCAGAAAATAGTTCTTTATATGCTAGGCTGTGGATTGTCCCCGCATTAGATTGGTTTGTTTTAATTAAATGCAACTTAGGAGGAGCGCCAACTTTTTGATCTGGGACGTAATCGGGATACTCTTTTATATTATCTACATTGTAAGGGGAGTATAGTATTCCTTCCGTTTCATCGAAGTTTTCTACCATTAGGAAATCCACTAGTCCGACTCCTAATCCATTAGCATCAATTACGATTCTATTGAAATTAAACCTCGAGTCTAGCTCCTTAATCCTCAATGCCTGATAAAGGAAAGAGCCTCCAATGATAGTTTGGATATTCACCACTCTTTTTGTGAAATAGTCTTCTCCGATATGGACCTTTATGACTTCTAATACTGTTCTTGCCGATGAACGAGCTACGTCCACAGATAGGATATAGAAGATGTTATCTTTTTCTTCGGCTTTCCGCTCTGCCCGTTGAATCGTCCGCAATTTTGTCAATGCGTCGTAGCTAAACAAACTACCTTCAATCTCACTAGTCCATTTTGAGCCATACTCACGGGCGAAGTCCGCTTCACTGTAAGTGCTTGAGTTCATTTGGTCTACTACAAACTCGTTGTCGAGCAAACCGTAGTAGACGGGAATTTTATAATCTCCGCCCCAAGCAAAAGCCTTGTCAGGCGCAATGGCACAAGTAATGAGTATTTCCATGTTTTTATCATACGCAAAACTGTTTCTAGTTCCAGCAGACCCTACGTATAGTTGTTGTTGAGAAGGCTCCCTAGGATTTAGCTCTCCTATCGAAGTCCTTCGGGCGATATTAAGCAAAGGTAGGACAACTGCATTAATTTGCTGTCCGGGTAGATCCTTAGCCTCTTCGAATAAAAT
>CAZBVD010000024.1:0-15997 GCA_964495235.1 uncultured Dysgonomonadaceae bacterium
TTGGTCATGCTGGCACATTAGACCCTTTGGCAACGGGGGTGATGGTTATTTGCACGGGCAAAAAAACCAAGCAAATAGAGCAGTTGCAAGCTGGTGTGAAAGAATACATAGCTACCATAAAGTTGGGAGCAACCACTCCATCGTTTGATTTGGAAACGGAGGTTGATGCTGAATATCCAGTAGATCATATTACGGAAGATATGGTGCGCGAAACGTTAAAAAAGTTTGTTGGCGAAATAGAACAGATACCTCCCAATTTTTCGGCTTGCAAAGTAAATGGCAAAAGGGCTTATGATTTGGCTAGAAACAACGTTGAGTTTGAACTAAAACCCAAATTATTGGTTATAGATAGCATAACTTTAGACAATTATGACTTGCCCTACATTACAGTTTCTATTGTTTGTAGCAAAGGAACTTATATAAGAGCTTTGGCAAGAGACATTGGCACAAGTTTGCAATCTGGTGGTCACTTAACATCGCTTGTTAGAACTCGTGTGGGAGATGCAATATTAGAAAAAAGTATAAAGGTTGACGAACTAGATGATTTTTTTGATAAAAACATCTAGTTATTCTATTTTATAAAAAAAACAATATTACAATATTATAATATATGAAATTATCTCAGTTTAAATTTGAATTGCCAGAAGAGCTTTTGGCAAAATACCCTACTAAACATAGGGATGAATCAAGATTAATGGTTGTTCATAGGGATTCTGATAAAATTGAACACAGACAGTTTAAGGATATTCTAGATTATTATGATGAGGGTGATTTTTTCATCTTTAATAATACACGTGTGTTTCCTGCCCGCTTGTTTGGACACAAAGAAAAGACAAACGCTGATATAGAAGTTTTTCTTCTAAGAGAGTTGAACCCAGCACAACATTTGTGGGATGTATTGGTAAATCCTGCACGAAAAATAAGAATTGGCAATAAGCTATACTTCGGCGAAAACGAAGAATTGGTGGCAGAGGTGATAGACAATACAACGTCTCGTGGACGCACACTAAGATTTTTGTATGATGGGCCGTATGAAGAGTTTAAACGTCTACTGCACTTGATAGGCGATACGCCAATACCTGAATATATGAACAGAATGGCTGAACCTGAAGATGTAGACAGATATCAGAACATATTTGCTCAAAAAGAGGGTGCAGTGGTAGCTCCGGCAGCAGGGTTGCATTTTAGTCGCGAATTGCTGAAGCGAATGAAGATAAAGGGAGTTGATTACGACTTTTTGACTGTTCACAACGGACTGGGTGCATACAGAGATATTGATGTGGAGGATTTAACGAAGCATAAAATTGACTCTGAGCCAATTCATATTACCCAAGAGTTTTGTAATAATGCTAACAAAGCAAAAGATAGAGGTGCTAAGATATGTGTTGTGGGTACTTCTACAATGCGCGCCGTGGAAACAGTGGTAAGTACTGATGGACACTTGAAACCACGAGAGGGATGGACTAATAAGTTTATATTTCCTCCTTATGAGTTTTTATTTGCCGACTCAATGGTTACCAATTTTAATATGCCGTATTCAACTTTGCTGATGATGACATCTGCCTTTGGCGGATACGAGAAAATAATGGCTGCATATAAATTGGCAATAAAAGAAAAGTATCGTTTTGGTGCATATGGTGATGCATTACTAATAATATAGTTTTTGCAGAAAAGAAATTATATGAGCAACGATCACAAAGCTGTTTTCGCTCCTGTATATTTGGGCCTTGGCACAAACTTGGGCAATAGGGAGGAGAATATGGAAATGGCCATAAAAAAGATTAAAAAGCAGATTGGGAGTATTATTTCCCAGTCTGCTTTTTATAGTTCCGAACCCTTTGGTTTTGAATCTGACAACCTTTTTTTGAACTGTGCATTAGAGGTAACTACAAGATTGTTGCCCAGCGAGCTGCTTGCTGAAACACAATTGATAGAAAAAGAGATGGGCCGCGCAAATAAATCAGATGCTACAGGATATACCGACAGGATAATAGATATAGATATACTTTTTTACAGTAATGAGGTTATTTGCAACAGTGCTGAACTTATTGTGCCACATCCACAAATGCAAGAACGTGATTTTGTGTTGAAACCGCTGGCTGAAATTGCTCCAAACTTTGTGCATCCTGTACTAAGCAAAACTATAACTGAATTATTGAATGAGATTTAGTTGTAGCAATGTTTATCTATATCTGAAGAAAATAAGAGTGAAGTATATAACAACTGGCTAGAGCGTAACAACGAGTAGCTTTAAGCTTAAAAACAATGATGACTTTTTGGATGAGACTCAAACATTAATTATCTTGTGATATAAAAATAAAAACGAATATTTAAACAAGTTTGCTTTCTGAATTACTTCACATATTCTAACTCACATTATCTATGTTTTTTTTCAATTTTCTTAAAAAATATAATATTGGATATGCACTGAGTGGTGGTGGCGCAAAAGGCTTTGCTCATCTAGGCGCAATAAAAGCACTAGAGGAACGTAAGTTAAAACCAGACATCATTGCAGGCACTAGTGCTGGCGCATTGGCAGGTGTGTTTTATGCTGATGGCTACACACCTGACGAGATAGTTGATATGTTTGAAAACACCAGGTTTAAACAGTTTATAGAGTTTACTCTTCCTACAAGTGGCTTGTTTCGCCCAACAGGTTTGAGAGATTTTATAAAGAAAAATTTACGTGCTAAATCATTTGAGCAACTGCAAATTCCTTTTATTGCAGTAGCAACTGATTGGGAAAAAGGAAAATATGTTGAGTTTTCTGAAGGAAGTAATTTAGCTGATGCTATTGTAGCTTCATGCTGCATACCACTTATATTTTCACCTATAAACATTGATGGTAGATACTATGTAGATGGTGGTTTATTGAAAAACCTACCAGCTTCTGTTATTAAAGATAAATGCAATGTTCTTTTTGGGGTGAATGTTGCTATGACTATGCCTCCCGAAGATAAAAACAACTTGAAGTATTTTGCCGAGAGGACTTTTACTATGATGGCAACATCAAATACATTGGCTGATAAAATGCTGTGTAATGTGTTGATTGAATCAGAGGGTTTAAGTAAATATTGGATGTTTGATCTATCGCACACCCATGAAATAGTAGAAGCAGGATACCAAGCAGCTTTATTAAAGTTGAACGAGAAGAAATCAAAAGGCTCTATTATAAGAGCTAAACGATTTGAATTATTAGATTTCAAAAAATAAAAATGAGTAAAGATAAAATTATAATATATCAAGTATTACCAAGATTGTTTGGCAACAAAAATACTACAAGAAAACACAATGGTAGCATAAGTGAAAATGGTAGTGGTAAGTTTAACCAATTTACAAATAGAGCGCTAGGTGATATTAAAGATATGGGATACACCCATATTTGGTATACAGGAATACTAGCACATGCCTCTAAAACTGACTATACAAAGTATGGAATACCTGAGCAACATCCCGAAATAATAAAGGGAAATGCTGGTTCGCCTTATGCTATAAGAGATTACTACGATGTTGATCCTGACTTGGCAGTGAAGGTTGAAAACAGGATGAGAGAGTTTGAAAACATGGTAACAAGAACGCACAAAAATGGAATGGGTGTGATAATTGATTTTGTGCCCAATCATTTGGCACGCGATTACAAGTCGATAATGAAGCCTGAGGGTGTAGAGGAGTTTGGTGCTAATGATGATACATCTGTACAGTTTTCTTCAAGCAACAACTACTATTATATTCCTGGTAAGTCGTTAGATTTAAGCAATATACCCAATAAAGAAGCAGATAATTATAGTGAAAATCCAGCAAAAGTAACTGGTAATGATGCTTTTACAGACATGCCATCGCAAAACGATTGGTACGAAACAGTAAAGCTGAACTATGGTGTAAACTATTTAAATGGGCTTAGAGGACATTATTCGCCAATACCTGATACGTGGCATAAAATGAAAGATATACTGCTATTTTGGTCGGAGAAAAAGGTGGATGCTTTTAGGTGCGATATGGCTGAGATGGTGCCCCTAGAGTTTTGGAAATGGGTGATTCCGATTGTAAAGACTGATTATCCAAACGTTCTGTTTATTGCGGAGATCTATAATAAGAATGCTTATCGCAGTTTTTTATCTACCAATGCTTTCGACTATTTATACGACAAGGTTGGCTTGTATGATGTGGTGAGAGATGTTGCGTGTGGATATCGCCCTTCGTCTGATATAACATTCACATTGAGCGAGGTAGGGGATATACAGTCAAAAATGCTGAACTTCCTTGAGAATCATGATGAGCAACGAATTGCTTCTGATTATTTTTTGGGTGATGCTCAAAAAGGTCTTGCTGCAATGATATTGACGGCATGTGTTAACACAAATCCTATAATGGTTTATTTTGGCCAAGAGCTGGGCGAAAGAGGAATGGATGAAGAGGGTTTTAGTGGCAAAGATGGACGTACATCAATATTCGATTATTGGTCTATAGACAAAATTGTACGTTGGAACAACAGCGAAAAATGGAATTCTGATAAGTTGACTGACAAAGAGCTAAGTCTAAAAAAACAATATACTACTTTATTACAACTTTGTAATAAAGAAAAAGCTCTAAGCAAGGGTAAGTTTTACGACTTGATGTATGCAAACTATGACAACACGGAATTTAACTCTGCTAAAAAATATGCTTTTTTGAGAGGCTATGGAAAAAGTCTTTTTTTGGTGGTAGTTAATTTTAATGACCAAGATTCTGCAGTGAAAGTTAACATACCTAGGGAGGCATATGCTTTTTTCAATATTGAACCGAAAAAGATAAAAAGAGCAACTCCTATGCTTAATAGCGATAGACCTACTGTAACGTGTATAGATACAGGTTTGTTTGAAGCTAATATAGCAGCATATTCAGGCGAAGTTTATAAATTTCACTAAACTTTATATTTTAATTAAAGCTATATTTTTTGTACATTTGTCGGCGCAAAGCCACATATATATAAACAAATTAAATTGAATTTTTATTTTCAATAAACACTCATAAAAGAATGCAAGAAAAACCCTTCAAAATTTTCGCTGGTACTAATTCTCGTTATTTTGCTGAAAAAGTTTGTAAAAGTTTGAAATGTCCTTTAGGAAACATGGATATTGAATATTTTGCTGATGGTGAATTTTCAGTGTCGTACGAAGAATCTATTAGAGGAAGAGAAGTTTTCCTAATTCAATCTACTTTTCCCAATGCAGATAATTTGATGGAGTTGTTGCTGATGATTGACGCTGCAAAGCGCGCATCTGCCAAATCTATTGTTGCTGTAATTCCATATTTTGGATGGGCACGTCAAGACCGTAAAGACAAGCCAAGAGTAGGTATTGGTGCAAAGCTAATTGCAGATATACTTAGCACAGCAGGTATAAATCGGCTAATTACAATGGATCTGCATGCCGATCAAATTCAAGGTTTCTTTAATGTTCCAGTTGACCATTTATATGCTTCTGGTGTATTTATAGAGTATATGCGGAGCTTGAATCTTGAAAATCTAGTGCTTGCTACACCTGATGTGGGCGGAACAAAACGCGCTAGTGCTTATGCTAAGTTTTTGGAAGTTCCGATGGTGATTTGCTACAAGTTGAGAAAAAAGGCAAATGTGATTTCTGACATGCAAGTACTTGGAGATGTAGAAGGCATGGATATTTTATTGGTTGATGATATAGTAGATACAGCAGGTACTATAACCAAAGCTGCGGAGCTGATGTTGAAACATGGTGCAAACTCTGTAAGGGCAATTGCTAGTCATGCGGTAATGTCTGATCCCGCAACAAAGCGCGTGGAGGACTCTGGTTTAACTGAAATAATATTTACTGATAGCATTCCATACATGAAAACCAGCTCAAAGGTGAGGATACTGTCAGTTGCTGACATGTTTGCTAATGCTATAGAAAGAGTTTGCAACAATGAGTCAATTAGCTCGTTGTATGTAATTTAAGATTTCATGATTTTAAACTCTGTTTTTATGAGTTTAATTCATATAGTTAGTGCCGATATAAGCAGATAAAAAATCTGTTAGTATCGGCACTATTTATGAAGTGTTGTAATTTTAATACTATTAAGTTGTGCTTACAGCTTTTTTTTAACTTCCTTCATTAAGCCTTTGGCTGCATCTTCTAGTAGGTCCATTACTAGGTTGAATCCGTCATCTCCTCCATAATAGGGGTCAGGAACATGATCGTGATCTGAAAAATTAATTGAAAAATCGGTCATACGATGAATCTTTGCAACATCATCTTCTGTAATTGCTAGTTTTTTTACATTCATGTAGTTATTGTTGTCCATAACAATGATGTAATCAAATTTTTCGAAATCGGATGATCTGAATGTACGGGCAGTGCTACAAAAATCGTATCCTCTTTTTGTTCCATGCAAACGCATGCGCTCGTCAGGCGATTTTCCCTCATTCCAGCTTGATGTGCCTGCAGAATCTACAAAAACTCTATCATCGAGTCCCTCGTCCTCAATCATTTTTTTTACAATTCCTTCTGCTGCTGGTGAGCGACAAATATTGCCAAGACAAACAAATAATAAGTTTATATTTTTACTTTTCATTATTTTTACTTTTGGGTTATTGATTATTCTGATTTAATCTATTTATTATTATATACAAATATAACGATTTTAAATCAAACAAGTATAGTCTAGCTTAAATCAGTGAATTGATAAATGTAAATCTTGCTATTTTATAGGTGCAGATAGCTGCTTCTTTTAATGAGTGAAAGTAAATTGAAGTGTTTCTTAGTATAATGTATGTTTTGTGTGTGAGAATAAATAGTTACCTTTATCGCTTATTGGTATTATTTGTAGTTATACAAATAGCTTAGAGTAAAACACACAAGTTATAAATTTAGATTTTAAATGGAATACAGAGACAAACAGAATATCTCACAACCACATTGTAAAGAACTTTCAATTTCAGAAGAAGAGGTTCGTTTGGAATTGAAAAAAAACAGAATCATAAGACTTATTTATATGCTGGGAGGTTCTATCTCTTTGGTTTTGGGTGTTATAGGTGTATTTGTGCCAGGACTCCCCACAACACCTTTTGTATTGCTATCTGCTGCATTATATGCAAAAAGCTCTGAGAAACTTTATAATTTGTTGTTAGAAAATAAGTATTTAGGGCCTCGTATAAAAAACTATCAACGACAAAAAGGGGTAACTTTAAAAGGTAAGTACAGAATTATTGCACTCATGTTGACAATGGTGCTTGTTTCTTCTTTTTTAATATTAAAAGTATTTATGCTGAGAATAATTATTATTTCAGCAGGAGTGATAGGCGCAATAGTAGTCAGATTTTTTGTGCCAACTGCACAGGAAGAGAAAGAATAGTGTGTTTACAAGTTATCTAGCTGTGTGCTAATCGATTTTGTAATAAGCAAAATAATACTTCTCTACTTTTTTTGAAAGCAAATCGATATTAAGCATATCTGAAGCTTCTGATATATCTCTAATAGATTCGTCACGGTAGAGAATATCTATACTATCGTCGTTCTCGTTATACATATCGGTTGTAATGATATCTGATGAAACAAAATAACGTGCTTCGTGCTCGGATATCTTAAAATGACACATTAACGATTTTACATACTGTTCTATTCTATAGCTATTGTGTGGTTTATGGCTTATTTCTATTTTAAAAAGTGTTCTGTTTATAAGAGCTTTGCTCAATGTTGAAAGCACAATATCATTGTGAGTACTCCATACTTTTAGTGCCGACCAAATATCGTTGTCATCAAGATCTAGAAAGAGATTCAATACTTCTGGTTTTTCTCTAAAGTCTTGTTCGGTGGCATCGTGTCTCAAGAAATAACTTAGCGAAGGTGATGCAAAAAGTTCTTTCCCGTTTTGAGCTAACTCTTTAGCTCTCATAAGTGTATTGACCAAGGTTTTTTCTGCAGCTACAGCTGTTTTGTGTAAATATACTTGCCAATACATTAATCGGCGAGAGGTGAGAAAGTTTTCTATTGAATAGATTCCTTTTGACTCTATCACCAACTTGTCGTTTCTGACATCTAGCATTTTGATGATTCGTGCAGAACCAATATTTCCTTCTGTTACTCCAGTAAAATAACTATCACGACGCAGATAGTCTAATCTATCTACATCTAATTGGCCACTAACTAATTGATGTAAAAAGTGTTTTGGATATTCATCTTTAAATATTGATAGACAAATTTCGAGTTGATTGTCCCACTCTTTGTTTAAGCGCTCCATCAATAAGAGCGAGATTGTTTCGTGTTGCACCTTTGTAACCAGTGTGTGCTCTAATACATGCGAGAAAGGACCGTGGCCAATGTCATGTAGAAGAATACACGATAGGGCACCTATATATTCTTCTTCGGTAATTACATTGTTTTTTTGTTTGAGTTGACGAAGTGCTTCATCCATAAGATACATAGCCCCTAAGGAGTGGTGAAACCTGGTGTGTTGCGCTCCAGGATATACAAAGGCAGCTAAGCCTAGCTGACGAATTCTATTTAAACGTTGGAGAAATGGATGCTGAATTAATTTATATATAAACTCATTGGGAATTGTAATGAATCCGAATACAGGATCATTTATAATCTTTCGCTTTTGATGCATAGTAAGTACGTTTTAAACCAAAGATAACAAATTAATTAACAGCAATATTATTTGACGTTTTTGAGACTGTATTGAAGTTATATTTGAATAAAGTAGTTGATCAATTTATTTTTGTAGATATTTGATTAGCATATCTGCCATGTGAAGTTGTACTTTATGTGCTTCTTTAGCAGCCACAGCAGCGAAATTCTCAGTGCTATCTGCGTATATAATTGCACGCGAGGAATTTACTAAAAGACCACAGGTTTTATTCATCCCAACTTTGCATACTGCTTCTAAGTCACCACCCTGAGCACCAATACCTGGAACAAGAAGAAAATGATTGGGTGCTATTTTTCGAACTCGCTCAAATAGCTTGTCTTGAGTTGCACCAACTACATACATCATCTCTTCGTCTGAGGCCCATTGTTGTGATGTTTTCAGTACTTTTTCAAATAATGCTTCTCCATTTGCATCTTCCATAAGCTGAAAGTCCGCTGATCCCTTATTTGAAGTCAAGGCTAACAGAATTACCCACTGCTCTTTTTTTAGTAAAAAAGGTCTAACACTATCTTCTCCCATATATGGAGCAACAGTAACAGCATCCATTTTTAATTTTTCTAAAAAAGTGCGAGCATACATTTCGCTTGTATTCCCAATATCGCCTCTTTTTGCATCTGCTATCAAAAACATTTCGGGATAACGCTGTTTGATATAGGCAACAGTTTTCTCAAATGCTAACCAACCATCTAGACCTGCAGCTTCATAAAAAGCTAAATTTGGTTTATAGGCAACACAGTATTTTGCTGTTGCATCTATAATAGATTTGTTGAACTCATAAATAGGATTGTCAGCATCCTTTAAATGCTCTGGAATTTTGTTTAAGTCTGTGTCTAAACCTACACATAGAAACGACTGTTTCTTCTCTATCTGATTGAATAACTCCTGCTTGGTCATAAAACAATTTGTTGAAATTAAATTAAAGATTGGATTCTTTCATTTTTTCTGCATTTTCAGTTATGATTAATTGATTAATCACATCTTCGATATCACCATTCATAAATCCTGACAGATTATGACTTGTGTAGTTTATTCTATGGTCTGTTATCCTCCCTTGAGGATAATTGTATGTGCGAATCTTTGCTGACCTATCACCCGTAGAAACAAGTGTTTTACGGCGAGAAGCTATGTCGCCTTGTCTCTTATTTAACTCAATATCATATATTCTAGAACGTAGAACCTGCATAGCTGTTTCCCTATTTTGAACCTGTGAGCGTCCTGCCTGACAAACAACTACAATGCCAGTGGGTTTGTGAGTAAGTTGTACTTTGGTTTCAACTTTGTTTACATGCTGTCCACCTGCACCACCTGAGCGTGAGGTTTGCAAATCAATATCTGCAGGGTTTATTTCGACATCAAATTCTTCTGCTTCTGGCAAAACTGCAACAGTTGCTGCAGAGGTATGTACACGACCTTGGGTCTCAGTTTGTGGTACTCGTTGAACACGATGAACACC
This sequence comes from uncultured Dysgonomonadaceae bacterium, assembly GCA_964495235.1. Lineage (GTDB taxonomy): Bacteria > Bacteroidota > Bacteroidia > Bacteroidales > Dysgonomonadaceae > UBA2632. Next base: position 10,097 of record CAZBVD010000024.1, read on the forward strand.
CGACTCATACTTTAATATACCATAAACACCATCTCCAGAGACAGTGAAGATGATTTCTTTAAATCCTCCAGATGTTCCTTCGTTAGAGCTTGTGATTTCTGTTGTCCAACCTTTATCTTCACAAAATCTAGAGTACATTTTATATAAATCTCCTGCAAAAATTGCAGCTTCATCACCACCTGTGCCCCCTCTAATCTCCATAATAACATTTTTATCATCTTCAGGGTCAGCAGGAATAAGTAGATATTTAATTTTCTCTTCTAATTCAGGTAGTGTGTCGCTATATTTCGATAATTCTTCATTAGCCAACTCTCTTAGCTCACTGTCTGACTCATTTTCTAAAATGTTTTTAGCTTCTTGGATAGAGTCATAAGCATTTTTGTACTCATTTCTTGCATCAATAATTTTTTGAAGCTCGCTATATTCTTTGTTAAGTTTTACATAGCGTTTCATATCTGATATAACATTAGGATCAGAAATAAGAGTAGCCACTTCCTCAAAACGTATAACCAAATGTTCTAATTTACTTAATAATGTATTTTCGTTCATAAATAAGTTTCTAAAATGAAATTTCAAGTGAATTAATAGTTGAATACACCAAATTCACTTTCTATTTTTAAACCTTTAGTATTTGCCTTTTCAACACGGCCTACTATTTGAGCATCAATATTGAACGATTGAGACAACTCAATTACCTGATTAGCATATTGTTCAGGTAGATAAATTTCCATTCTATGTCCCATATTGAAAACTTTGTACATTTCAGACCAATCTGTTTGTGACTGCTCTTGAATTAGTTTAAATAAAGGTGGTATAGGAAATAAATTATCTTTTGTTACATGTAGATTATCATTTAAGAAGTGTAGAATCTTTGTTTGTGCACCTCCCGAGCAATGAATCATGCCATGTATAACTCCTCTTAATTCTTTTAGCATCAATGATATAACTGGTGCATAAGTGCGAGTAGGGGAGAGTAGTAGCTTTCCTGCATCAACACCAAGTTCTTCAATCATTTCTGTAAGCTTCAATTGCCCTGAATAAACAAGATCTTGAGGTATTGAAGAGTCGTAGCTTTCAGGATATTTATCTGCTAAGTAATTTGCAAATAAATCATGTCGTGCCGATGTTAAACCATTGCTACCAGTTCCTCCATTATATTCACGTTCATAGGTAGATTGTCCACTTGAAGATAAACCAACAATAACATTACCTGCTTGAATGTTTGCATTATCAATAACATCGGCACGTTTCATACGACAGGCAACAGTGCTATCAACAATAATAGTTCTCACTAAATCTCCTACATCGGCAGTTTCTCCACCTGTTGGATAAATATTTACACCCAGGTCTGTTAACTCTTCACATAGCTCATTAGTACCATTAATTATTGTTGAAATTACTTCACCTGGTATTAAGTTTTTATTTCGCCCAATTGTAGAAGAAACTAAAATATCTTTTGTTGCTCCAACACACAGCAAATCGTCAACATTCATAATAAGGGCATCTTGAGCTATTCCTTTCCAAACTGAAAGATCGCCAGTTTCTTTCCAATACATGTATGCCAATGATGATTTAGTGCCTGCACCATCGGCATGCATAATATTACAATAATCATTATCTCCACCTAAAATGTCAGGAATAATTTTGCAAAATGCTTTTGGATAAATACCTTTATCAATATTTTTTATTGCATTGTGTACATCCTCTTTCGACGCAGAAACTCCGCGCAATCCGTATCGTTGCTTGTTCATGTGTTGTATTCTAATTTTCTATTTTATTTATATAGTACAAATATACGATTTTATATCGTTTATATTTCATTGTTTGTTCAACAATAATAATAGATATAAAGACGAATAATGACTATTATGTTTAATTGACTTGTAATAATTAAATATACAACGCTCTACTAATACCTAAACAGCCTGTTCTTGAAAAAGTGTAACCATAAAAAAAAGTGAAGCCATGGCCTCACTTTTTTATGATTGTATAATAATTTATATATATTAATTAGCTTGTAGTTGCTCTTCAACTAATTCTAATTCATCTGATTTATCTACACCTAAATTACTTAAGTTGTAATAAACATTTTGAAGTTTGATTAATGCACCTTTTATTTCAGACTCATCTGCACTTCTTGCTTTTAAGTTTTCAGTAAACTTCTCTAAATATGGCAATGCTAACATATAAAACTCGATTGTTTTTTTGTCATTCTCTGCTTGAAGTTTTCTATCACCCATTTGCTGTGCTGCTTTGTCTTTAAGTTCTTGTGCTTGAAGAATATAGCTAACTGCAAGTCCTTCTAATGCACGTTCGCAATTCTCGTCTTGAGCTATTGCTTTTTTGTATTCTGCTTCAGCCTTATCAAATTCATTTGTTTCTGCATATAATGCAGCTTTTACACTATTTAAATCACAAGAGTTGCTTGGATCATTTTCAATGGCTTGGTCTAAATAATCTAATGCTTTTTGATTGTCGCCTTCACGGATATATACATTAATTAAATTTGGAATAAAGTACTTGCTTTTCGGGAATTTTGATGCTCCTACATTTAACACTTCCATATAGCTTGCAGTGTCGCCTATTTGCATGTATTCACTTGCCATCAATTCATATAAATCGCTTTCTTGATAAGCGCTATTCTCTATAAAAGGCTCATTAGTAGCGCGTTTTATGAGGTTTAATGCTCTCTTGTGATCTTCCGCCTGAATAGCAGTAATTATAGAGTAATATTTAATTGTTTGATATGTGCTATCAATCAAAAAACCATCTCTATTGCCCTCAAACAATGGCAGTGTTGGAATATCCCAATATACCTCAAAAAAGTTAGATGCTCTTTTAAAATCATTTTTTTCATTGAAATATATTCCTCCGTTAATAAAGTAAGCATGATTTGCTCTTAGTGTAGCGGCAATATCTTTTCTCACTCTGTTTTTCACTCTTCCTTTAGAGTCTGGTAATTCAGCCAAAGAGTCAGCTTTTAAGTAAGGTGCGTAAGATTCCATTAAGCCCTTATACATTACATCTTCATTTGATTTCTTGCCAAGCATTTGACTAGTTATTTGATTATCAAACGCTTTGTTTCCAATGTCTCCTGCTAGCTTCCATGTATTAGGATCATTTGCAGTTTGTTCATTCTCTAGAGCTTGTTTTATAAGTGCTCTAGCTTCTTGAAGATCATTATTTTTCAATGATCTGCTTGCATCTTTTACAACCCCTTTTTGCGCTGATGCAAATAAAGATAAAGTTGTAATTAGACTGAGGATAAAAAATTTTCTCATTTGATTCTTATTTTAATAGATTAATTATGCTGTTTGTTAGTTCTCGTACAATTGGTTTGACTTTATATTTAGAAATAGTTTAATTAATCTTCTGATTCATTTTCAATTTCTAATGATGAATCAATATCATCTCCGTTATCATTGTCGATATCGGCTTCTGATGAATCATCCAATTTTAAATCATCAATTATACTTTGACTTTCATCATCTTCTTGGGAGTTTACTTTACAAACTGACGCAATTTCATCATTTCGTTTATCTAGGTTTATTAGACGAACACCCTGTGTAGCACGTCCCATAGTGCGAATATCGGAAATATTCAAACGTATTGTTATTCCAGACTTGTTAATTATCATTAAGTCATTGTCATCCGTTACACTTTTAATTGAAACAAGCTTCCCAGTTTTATCTGTAATATTGAGTGTTCGAACACCTTTTCCACCACGATTTGTAATTCTATAAACTGGTTCTCCATCTTCATCATTTAACCTAGTCCGTTTACCATATCCTTTTTCAGATACAACAAGGATTGTATCTTTAGAATCAGCATCCATACAAACCATACCAATAATCTCATCTTCAGGACCATCTAGTCTCATGCCAATAACACCAGTAGCTGTACGTCCCATTGGTCTAACATTAGCTTCATTGAAACGAATAGCTCTACCATTTCTATTGGCTAAAAGAATATCTTTATTGCCATTGGTCATACGAACTGAGATTACCTCGTCATCATCTCTTAAAGTTATTGCAATAACACCATTTTGTCTTGGTCTAGAATATGCTTCTAAGAGTGTTTTCTTCACTATTCCTCTTTTAGTACTAAATATTAAATAATGAGAGTTTAAATATTCTATATCTTCAAGTTCTTTCACTCTAACAAAAGCAGTAACTGCATCATCAGAATCAATATTCAATAAGTTTTGAATTGCACGTCCTTTAGAGTTCTTAGAACCTTCGGGTAATTCATATACACGTAACCAAAACACTTTTCCTTTTTGGGTGAAGAACAACATGTAGTTATGCATAGTTGCGGGATACATAAACTCAACAAAGTCTGCGTCACGAGTTTCTGTTCCACGAGCTCCCACTCCTCCTCTATTTTGAGTGCGGAATTCTGTTAAAGGTGTTCGTTTAATATATCCAAGATGAGAAATAGTAATAATCATATCATCATCTGAATAAAAATCTTCTGGATTCAATTCTTCAGAAGAGAATATAATTTCTGAACGGCGCTCATCACCATATTTGGTTTTAACTTCAATAAGCTCGTCTTTAATAATTTGCATGCGAAGTTCTTCGCTATTCAATATTTCGTTTAAATATGTTATCAATTTCTGCAGATCATCAAACTCGCCTCTCAGCTTATCTTGCTCTAGGCCTGTAAGTTGACGCAAACGCATTTCTACAATTGCACGAGATTGAATCTCAGTAAGACCAAATCTATCAATTAGAGCTTGAATAGCTTCTGGTGGAGTTTTAGAACCACGAATCAAGGCAATAACTTCGTCTATATTATCAGATGCGATTATTAATCCTTCTAGAATATGTGCTCTATCTTCAGCTTTTTTAAGTTCAAATTGCGTTCTTCTTACCACAACATCGTGGCGATGATCAACAAAATGTCTAATTAAATCTTTTAGATTAAGCATTTGAGGTCTACCATTGACCAATGCAATATTATTAATGCTAAAAGAAGCTTGTAAAGCAGTGAGTTTGTAAAGAGTGTTTAGAACTACATTAGCGTTAGCATCGCGTTTGATATCTACAACAATGCGCATTCCATTTCTATCCGACTCATCATTAACATTAGATATCCCTTCTATTCTTTTTTCAACAACCAGGTTGGCTATATTCTTAATCAAGTCTGATTTGTTTACCAAATATGGTATTTCAGAAATGATTATTTTGTCAGCATTTTTTGTGGTTTCTATCTCTGCTCTCCCGCGCATTACTATACGCCCTCTACCCGTATGAAATGCATCTTGTACACCTTTATAACCATAAATATAACCTCCAGTTGGGAAGTCAGGAGCTTTTATATACTCCATCAAACCATCAATATCTATCTCTCTATCATCTATATAAGCAATTATACCATCAATTACTTCTGATAGATTATGAGGAGCCATGTTAGTGGCCATACCCACAGCAATACCCGAAGCACCATTCATTAAAAGATTGGGGATACGAGTTGGTAATACTGAAGGCTCTTTAAGTGTATCATCAAAGTTGAGCTGAAAATCTACGGTGTCTTTCTCAATATCGCGCAGCATTTCCTCTGATAGTTTATTCAATCTAGCTTCGGTGTAACGCATAGCAGCAGGACTGTCTCCGTCTACGCTACCCATATTACCCTGACCATCTACAAGCATATAACGTAGACTCCAATGTTGCGCCAAACGCACCATTGCATGATATACAGACAAGTCGCCATGTGGGTGATATTTACCTAAAACCTCACCAACTATTCTAGCTGACTTTTTGTGTGGTTTATCTGATGTATTATTCAGTTCATGCATACCAAAAAGTATGCGTCTGTGAACAGGTTTAAAGCCATCTCTTACATCAGGCAAAGCACGTGAAACAATCACCGACATCGAATAATCGATGTAGGCCG
>CAZBVD010000025.1:0-5522 GCA_964495235.1 uncultured Dysgonomonadaceae bacterium
GATCTGTGCTCCAGGTAAAACTGGTTTCTATTTCGATGATCAAAAAGCTATAAAAGCAGGTGCTAAAAATGATGGAGCATTTTATCAAGGAGAACCTGTTACTCCTGGATTTACTTCGGTTAGACAAGCGGGTGAGTCTATATCTGTTTTATTTATTTTAGAAAACGGCGCTATTGCTCATGGAGATTGTGCAGCAGTACAATATTCGGGTGCTGGTGGTCGTGATCCTCTGTTTCTTGCCGAAAACTTTATTCCTATTATAGAGCAAGAGATTGCTCCTTTATATGTGGGTAAAGATATTACATCTTTTAAAGAAATGGCAGATAGAGTAGACAGTCATATCAAAGAAGATGGTAAACCATACCATACTGCAATACGTTATGGTGTAACACAGGCTTGTTTGCATGCTGTAGCATTAAGTAAGTCTAAGGTTATGGCACAGATTATTGCTGAGGAATATAATACAGAAGTTTCATCAGAAATAATTCCAATCTTTTCGCAATCTGGCGACGATAGATACGCCAATGCTGATAAAATGATTATGAAAGGTGTAGATGTGTTACCACACGCTCTATTTAATCATGTAGAGACAAAGGTGGGCATGAATGGAGAAAAGATAAAAGAGTATCTTCATTGGTTGAGAGATAGAATTACAAAGTTTAAACCTTATCAATCATATAATCCTGCTATTCATATTGATGTTTACGGAACACTGAGCATTGTTTTTGATAATAACCTAGAAGCTGTTGCAAACTATATGGTTGAATTGGGTGAAATAGCTAAACCTTATCAGTTGAGAGTGGAAGGGCCTGTGGATATGGATGGCAAGGCAGACCAAATTGAAGCGCTTAGCCAGCTTAGAGTACTACTAGAAGAGAAGGGTAGCGATGTTCAAATTGTAGCCGATGAGTGGTGTAATACACTTCAGGATATTAAAGATTTTACAACTGCAAAAGCAGGTCATATGATTCAGGTAAAAACACCAGACTTGGGTGGAATTAATAATTCTATAGAGGCTGTTTTGTTTTGCAAAGAGCATGATATGCTTGCTTATATTGGTGGAACATGTAACGAAACCAATCGTTCTGCAGAAGTATGTGCACACATTGCTATGGCTACTTCTCCTGTGCAGTACTTGGGTAAACCAGGCATGGGGGTAGATGAAGGTTATATGATTGTGCATAACGAAATGAGCAGAATTTTAGTTCTTAAAGATGTATTTTAATAGATGTAATACATCAAGTTTTAAAATATTTATATACTAAATTTATAATTTAGCCCCCCGTTTTTGCTCTATTAAAGAGAAGCAAAAAACGTCGATCTAAAAAACATTCAATATGGAAGAATTAAGAATACTTTCGCCAACGGCGATATTGGGATATGGTTTCCCAATGGAATCTTTTGAAGAGGGAATGAAGCGCAAACCTCACGTAATAGCAGTAGATGCGGGTTCAACAGACCCAGGTCCATATTACTTGGGTGCTGGCAAATCTTTTACTGATAGAAACTCTGTGAAAAGAGACTTAGAGATAATGATTCCGGCAGCTTTAGAACATAATATACCTGTAATAATTGGAACTGCAGGTGGTTCTGGTGGGAGACCTCACGTGGAATTTTGCTTAAACATTATAAAAGAAATTGCAAAAGATAAGGGTCTTAATTTTAAGTTAGCAGTTATTCAATCTGAGTTTGATAAAGATTTTATCAAGCAAAATTTGAGAGATGGAAACATAGAGCCTTTGCATCCTGCCAAACAAATAACAGAAGAAGATTTAGATAACACTGTTAGAATTGTTGCACAAATGGGCGAAGAACCATTTATAAAAGCTTTGGAAGAGGGTGCAGATGTTATATTGGCCGGAAGATCATATGACCCATCTGTTTTTGCTGCACTTGCCATTAAAGAAGGTTTTGACAAAGGACTAGCAATTCATTTAGGTAAGATACTGGAGTGTGCTGCTATTGCCGCTTTGCCAGGCAGCGGTAGTGATAGTATGTTTGGATATTTACGTAAAGACAACTTTGTACTTGAGCCATTGTCTCCTCTACGAAAATGTACTACTTTATCTATTGCTGCACATACATTGTATGAAAAAAGTAATCCTTATATTCTACCTGGACCAGGAGGAGCAATCAACTTACACGAAAGTGAGTTTGTTCAGATAGACGATAATAAAGTGAAAGTATCAGGAAGCAGATTTATTCCAACAGACGATTACTTTGTGAAATTAGAAGGAGTTAAAAAAGTTGGCTATCGTACTATTTCATGTGCTGGTGTGAAAGATCCAATCATGATATCGCAAATAGATACTATAGTACAAAGTGTGAAAGACAGAGTTCAGAATAACTTTGAAAATTATGGTATCACAGATTTTTTCCTCGATTTCAAAATTTATGGAAAGAATGGTGTGATGGGCATGTTTGAAGCAAAAGATGAGAAGGTTGGCGATGAATTGATGATTATTATTGAGGCGGTTGCTCCTACACAAGAGCAAGCAAGTACTATATGTGGATTTGCGCGCAGTACAATGTTACACTTTGGATACGAAGGGCGCATTGCAACTGCTGGAAACCTTGCTTTCCCATTTTCTCCGTCAGATTGTGAAATGGGTGAGGTGTATGAGTTTAGTGTGTATCATCTGTTGAAAGTGGATAATCCAACTGATGTTTTTCCAATAGAGTACATAGAGTTTAATAAATAATCTTAACAACAAGAAAATGGAATATAAATTAATAGATATAGCCTCAGTGATACGCAGTAAAAATTCTGGTCCTTATGAATTGACTTTTGATGTTATCTTCAAGGATTTTGAAATGTATAAGAAAGTAAAAGAAGCAAAAGCTATCAATGAGAAAGAGTTTGCAGCACTTTACAATATCCCCGAGTCAGACATTATAAGTTTAGTTTACTTTGATCCTGCTAAAGCAGTAAAAGTAACTATTATAAGACCAATATCTTCTGGAGCACTAGGCGAAACAGATGTATACGGGGCTCAGCAACATGCTCCTTTTATGAACTTTAAGTTTACACTTTAGTTGACAAGAGGATAAAACAGTAAATCTATTTCAGTGAGTTGAATTAAACAATAATATAAGCTTATGCGTAACCTCATTCAAGAATATATGGTTTCGTCGCAATACTATGCGCCGAGAGGTAGAGAGCGGTTAATGTTTTTAGGGGAACAAATTGCTCAAAAGCATTTGCATTACAGTGACAGTTTAATTGGTATTGTAGGCGATGCAGGTTCGGGTAAATCTTCATTGATAAATGGAATGTTCCCGGGGCTTGAGTTATCAAACGATGATGACAACATCAATCCTCGCAAAATAATGCAGGTAAGAGATTTGATGCAAGACATACCCGATGCTGGAACTTATCATTTAGATATGCGTTTTCAGATGGCTTTTACACAAATGTACGAAATTGTAGATTTTGTGAAAATGGTATTGAAAAAGAAACGTCGTATTGTAATTGAGCACTTCAACTTATTATATAGAGCTTTGGGGATGAATGCTGATATTATTGTAGGAATTGGAGAAGAGATTATAGTAACTCGTCCTACTATTTTTGGGCCAATTCCTCAGAGTATTTATGAAATAGTGCATCAATCCCTCACTTTCCGAAAAATGGCGCATACTGCTGAAGAAGCAGTAGTTCAAGCTTTAGAGAGTGGATTTGGCATAACAACTGATGATTTCTATAGCTCAGACATGAGGAATGGCTTTGTGCTGAAGTTCCCAAAAGAACCAATAGTAGATCTTGAAAGATTAGAGAGTTTATCGCAAGAGATATTATCGCAAAATTTAGATGTCTCATATTATGATGAAGATCACATAAAAATGGGAGATAGGATTATCTTTTGTGATGGTGCTCGCTTTCATGTAAATAACACATCTGAGATTAAAAGTTTCGCACTTTATAAAAAATTAAAAGTAGACCCCAAAACAAAAGTATATAATCTTATGGGTGTTATTGATGGTAATTTGGAAGATATGGAGAATAGAAATACATTGTACTTCTTAAAGAGACAATAAGAGAAATGAGAGAAATAAAAGCATCGCAAATAGCAGAGTTAGTAGAGAATTTATGCATTGAAGCATGTTGTGTACTTACTGACGATATTAAATCGAGTTTTAAAAGTAGTTTGCAAACCGAGAAATCTCCTTTAGGAAAAGAGGTGTTAGAAACCTTAATTAAAAATGCTGAAATAGCTAAAGAGGAGAGAAACCCCATATGTCAGGATACAGGTATGACAGTTGTTTTTGTGACAATGGGACAAGATGTTCATATTACTGATGGCTTCATTGAAGATGCCATTAACGAAGGAGTGAGAAATGGTTATAAGAAAGGTTATTTACGAATGTCTGTTGTAAACGATCCAATAGAGAGAATCAACACTAAAGACAACACGCCAGCTATCATTCATTATGAAATTGTTCCTGGCACAGATTTTAATCTTGTGGTTTCCCCAAAAGGCTTTGGCAGTGAAAATAAAAGTGGCTTAAAAATGCTTACACCAAGCGAGGGTGTAGAGGGTATTAAAAAGTTTGTAATAGATATTATCTCTTCTGCTGGGGGCAACCCCTGTCCTCCTATTATTGTGGGTGTGGGCATTGGTGGAACTATGGAGCGAGCAGCTTATTTAAGCAAAAAAGCTTTGCTTACTCCTGTTGGTACAGTAAATGAAAACGAAACTCTTGCAGCTTTAGAAAATGAGCTTTTGGAAGAGATAAATAAATTAGGTATTGGGCCTGCAGGCTTTGGTGGTACTACAACTGCACTTGCAGTTAATGTTTTAACTAATGCTACACATATTGCAGGATTGCCTGTTTCGGTAAATATAGGTTGTCATGCAACAAGACATGCCGAAGGAAAATTATAAAGAAATGGAAGATAGAGTTATTTTAGAAGCACCTTTTACAGACGATAAGATTAAATCGCTGAAAGTTGGAGAGATGGTTTATATTTCAGGAACTATTTATACTGGACGCGATGCTGCACACAAACGTTTGTGCGAAATGATTGAAAAGGGCGAGGAGATGCCTTTCGATTTCAGAGGTCAAGCAATTTACTATGCAGGTCCTTGTCCTGCTAAGCCAGGTAAACCCATTGGCTCTGTAGGTCCTACAACAGGAGGACGCATGGATGCTTATTCGCCAGTACTTATAGAGCATGGCTTGAAAGTTATGATAGGGAAAGGTTCTCGAAGCGAAGAGGTGGTAAATTCAATAAAAAATCATACAGGAGTTTATCTTGCTGCTATTGGCGGTGCTGCTGCATTAATGGCGCGTTGCGTAGAGAGTGCCGAGGTGATAGCTTTTGATGATTTAGGCACAGAGGCTATTCGCAAGCTGCAAGTAAACCAACTTCCTGTTATTGTAGTTATAGACTCAGAAGGGAATAATAGTTATGAGCTAGGAAGAGAAAAGTATGCTGTTAAGGAGTGAATAATATAAGTGTTAATTAAAAAAGCGTTTGCTGTAATTAAACAGCAAACGCTTTTTTTTGTTGTGTATAAAAA
>CAZBVD010000025.1:5622-15862 GCA_964495235.1 uncultured Dysgonomonadaceae bacterium
AGGGAACAAAACTTCGATTCGGAATAGTCAATACAAATTTGCAGACACAAAAGCTTTAGTCCTCTTTCTTGAGAGGCTTTTCAGCTTTAGTTACACTCATCACTATTTTAGCTTTTTCTTTATCAAGCTCTACTTCAATAGAATCACCATCACTTACGCTAGTAAGAATTATCATCTCTGCCATTTCGTCTTCTAGGTGTTTCTGAATAGCACGTTTCAATGGGCGTGCACCAAACTGAACGTCATAACCTTTTGAGGCTATAAAGTCCTTGGCTTCGTCTGTTATTTTGATTGTAAATCCTAATTCATTTACGCGTTTGTAAAATCCTTCTAGTTCTAAATCAATAATCTTATAAATTGACTCTTTGCTTAATTGGTCAAACATAACAAGATCGTCAACTCTATTAAGAAATTCAGGGGCGAATGCTTTAGATAAAGCTTTTTTAATTACATTGCGTGCATGCTCGCTATCTGATAAGTCAGAAGATGTGCTAAAGCCAACTCCTCTACCAAAATCTTTCAGTTGACGAGTACCAATGTTAGAAGTCATTATAAGAATTGTATTCTTAAAATCTATTTTTCTGCCCAAACTGTCAGTTATATGACCTTCGTCTAACACCTGCAGAAGAAGGTTAAATACATCGGGGTGAGCTTTCTCAATTTCATCAAGCAGAACTACTGAGTAGGGTTTGTGTCTCACTTTTTCTGTGAGTTGACCACCTTCTTCGTATCCTACATATCCTGGAGGCGCCCCAACCAAACGCGAAACTGTAAACTTCTCCATATACTCACTCATGTCAACTCTAATAAGGTTGTCAGTAGAGTCAAACAAGAACTCTGCCAGCTTCTTGGCTAAGTGAGTTTTACCAACACCTGTCGGTCCTAAGAACATAAATGTTCCTATTGGTTTGTTTGGATCTTTTAGTCCAACACGGTTACGCTGTATAGCTTTTACAATTTTCTCAACAGCATCGTCTTGGCCAATTACTTGAGATTTAAGAACATCTTTCATTTGAAGCAAGCGTTGTCCTTCGGCCTGAGCAATACGTTGAACGGGTACTCCCGAAATCATAGCGACTACTTCAGCTATTTTTTGATCATCAACTACTTCGGGTTTCTCTTTAATTTCCTTCTGCCAACGTTCTTCTTCTGCTTCTAGTGCTACCAATAACTGACGTTGTTTGTCGCGGTAACTAGCAGCCAGTTCGTATTTTTGAGCTTTTACAGCATCATTCTTTTGTTGCTCTACCTCTTCCAATTGTTGCTCCATTTTTTCAATGATTTTTGGAATGGTAATATTAGAAATGTGTACACGCGATCCCGCCTCGTCTAGGGCATCAATTGCTTTGTCGGGGAAATTGCGATCGCTTACATAACGTTCGGTAAGTGTTACACATGATTTAAGAGCTTCATCAGTATATCTTACATTATGATGCTCTTCGTATCTATCTTTAATATTATGTAATATCTCTAATGTCTCTTCAGAGGTTGTGGGGTCAACGATTATTTTTTGAAAACGACGTTCTAAAGCACCATCTTTTTCAATGGTCTTTCTATATTCGTCTAGTGTAGTTGCACCAATACATTGTATTTCGCCTCTTGCCAGAGCTGGTTTAAGCATGTTTGCAGCATCTAATGATCCTGCAGCTCCACCAGCACCCACAATAGTATGTATCTCATCAATGAATAGAATTATATTAGGGTTTTTAGACAGCTCGTTTAAGATTGCTTTGATACGTTCTTCAAATTGCCCACGATATTTTGTTCCAGCAACAATCGAGGCCATATCTAGAGATATTACTCGTTTGTCGAATAAAATACGAGAAACTTTTTTCTGAACAATACGCAAGGCTAAGCCTTCTACTATTGCTGACTTACCAACACCAGGTTCGCCAATAAGCACAGGATTGTTCTTCTTTCTTCGGCTCAATATTTGAGATAAGCGCTCTATCTCTTTTTGGCGACCCACAATTGGGTCTAATCTATTCTCAGATGCAGCTTTAGTAATATCAGTTCCGAAATTATCTAAAACAGGAGTATCAGATGTTGTTTTTGCTGTTGGAGCCCCCCCTAAAGGTCTTTGTGAAGAAGAACGGTCTTTCATACCATCGTCATCGTCATCAGTAAAGTTAGCTCCCATTATTGGGGTATCTACATCCAATTCTTTGTCATTCCTATTATCAACTATACTTTTCACATATAGCAGTGTGCTAGAATAATCAACATTGTATGATTTCATAATTGAATTAATCAATGTTTTTTTATCTTTCAGCAAAGCTAAAAGTAAATGCTCTGAGTCAGTTGGAGTACTCTTGGTAAGACGTGCTTCCAATATGCTCATTTTCAGTATTTTTTCAGTGCTTTTAGTTACTACCAATTCATTGCTCTCTTCATCAGGCTCTTGAATTTCTCTTATTTGAGAGTCAATTTGATCCTTCAGAGATTTTAGATTAACATCAAAATCTTGTAAAATTTGAATTGCCAATCCATCACCATCACGCAGAATACCTAGCATGAGATGTTCCGGACCTATATAATTATTTTGTAGTCTTCCAGCCTCTTCACGACTATATGCCATGATGTCTTTGACTCGCTTAGAAAATTTATTATTCATTTATTATTCCTTCTTTCTATTATAATGTTGTATTAAGTACAAATATAGCAGTTATTTTATATCTGATATAATTACTTCTATATAATTTGATGCAAAAACAATGCCACTGTTTCATTAACAAGCATAAATCTTATTCACTCTAAGATAAAACAAGCGATACATTACAAGTAATGCACCGCTTATTAGACTGTTTAAAATGAAAAGGTTTACTATGATAAGTAAGCTGTTAACATCCAAACTGTTTTCTCTTGACTTGCAATGTACCCACCAATAAGACCTATTGTACCTTCGTCATTAGCTTCGTCTGCTATTTCTAGAATCTCACGTTCTTTAGCAATCAAAACTTTTAGGTAATCTAAAACAAGTTTTACTGCCTCTCTACCATCAGAAACTACAGCCGATTCTTTAATTTTGCTAACTTTCAAATAATCGCTGAAGTTGTGCTTTGGAGTTTCACCTAGCATTAAAATGCGTTCTGCAACTTCGTCAATTTGGTCTGAAGCTTCGTCATAAAGCTCTTCAAACTGATCGTGTAATCTGTAAAATTGTTTTCCTACAATGTTCCAATGGAAACCACGAAGGTTTGTATAATATAATTGAAATTCTGCTAAAAGGTTTTGTAATTCGTCACTAATTTTTTTTGTAGCTTTTGTGTCTAAGCTTAGATAATCTGTTGTTTTCATACCTAATTTTATAATTTATGTTTGTTAATTTCTAAGTGTAAAGGTACGGAATTTTAAATTAGATTCAAAATAAAGTAGTCTCTATAAAACATTGATTCTATCTATAGTCTGAATTCAATGATAGAGTAAATTTATTTGTTTCAATAATGCTGTCATTCTACAGATTCATTTTTAACTAAGAGCTTCCTTTATTTCTTCACTAAATGATTTCCTCCTTCTTATCGGTAATAACAGTAGGTATGTTTCTAGATTTCATTTTTGTAGTAACACGTGCTTTGGCTTTCGACCCTGGGATATAGTCATGACGATACATGTTAAAAAGTAAAACTAAATAGGAGAGAAGCAATGGGCCAAAAATAACTCCCCAGAAACCAAACATCTGCAAACCAATAATAACACCAAATATGGTTATAAGTGGGTGTATATCGGCTAGTTGTTTTTGAAGCATAAGTCGCGCTAAGTTGTCAACTCCTCCAATCACAACTAATCCATAGAGTAAAAATATCATACCTGATAACACATCACCCGATGCTATTATGCCAATTCCGAGGGGAATCCAAACAACCATTGTGCCTACTACAGGTAATATGGTAGAAAATGCAGTGAGAATAGCGAAAAGAATAGGTTTCTCTATTCCAAATATTATATAACCAATAAGAGCAAATATACCTTGAATGATTCCTAACAGAGGTATTCCTATTGCGTTTGCACGAATAATTTGTTTTGTTTCTTCAGCAAGTATTTCTTTGTTTTCATCTCTAAAAGGCAGTATTTCTTTAAAGCCATCTTCAAATCCCTTATAATTATACAACATGTAATAGAGAATGAAAAGAACTACAATACTGTTTAGAATTAATGAATAAGTACTAGCAGCCAAAAATTGAAGAGTTGAACCACCAATTTTTGGAATGAAAGCCAAATTATCAAGTGTTATAAGATCGTAGCCAATCCTTGACTCAATCATATCAATAAAATCCTCCACTTGGTGTAGCGCAGATTGTATGTCGAACTCAATGCCCGATAATGTATCTACTACCAAAAGAGCAAAAGCTGTAAGAGGTATCAGAAAAAACATTAAAGATTCTACTAAAAGAAGAGAGGCGCTTAGGTGGCGATTCCAATTTTTCTTTTCAGTGAGGTAGGCCATTTGGCTACGCATCATTACAAACAAAGTAGATGCACCAAAAATTCCACTCAGAAAAGGTCTTGCCTCTTTAAAAAGTATTAATCCAAGCAATACTAATAGACCAATTAGAATGTATTTGTAATGTTGGTTTTTTATCTTAATCATTTGCAGAAATATATTATAATATTAAGTGTGACTTTTTTAATGAAAATCTTCTGCCGTTGCAAAACCACCCTCAATGAGAGCATCCTTTGCTTTTTCGTAATCTTCTTCTGCCACTTGCATGTCAATATCGCCAATAGAGTAGGCTAGTTGGCTTGCTGTGTAGTTTTTAAGATATACGGTAATGCCTTCCATCTCCAAAAAAGACTGAGCTATTGCAACCTCTGATGGGAAATTAAATGTTTTTATTGTAATTAAGTCCATAATGCTTTCTCTTTTTTTATTTAATACAAATGTATATATAATTAAACTGGTTTTATCTCAAAAAAAATGGTTTGTCTGCTTTTTTTGAATTAAATTTGAAAGAAATATCTATATTATATATAAAACACTCAATTATGAAAAAAGTTGTTCTTATTACAGGTGCAACATCAGGAATAGGTGAAGCATCAGCTTCTCTGTTTGCATCAAGTGGTTACGATTTAATAATTACAGGACGTAGGTCTGACAGGTTGGAAAATATTAAAAATAGACTTGAAAAAAACTCTACGCGGGTTCTTGCTTTGTGTTTCGATGTAAGAAAAGAAGAAGAAGTAAAGAAAGCAATAGGTGAACTGCCCGAATCATGGAGGAAAATTGATGTATTAATAAATAATGCTGGTTTAGCTGCAGGATTAGATCCAATTGATAGTGGTAGCTCAGAAGATTGGAATAGAATGATTGATACCAATGTAAAAGGACTACTCTATGTGTCATACGAAGTGGCGCAAATAATGAAGGAAAACAAAATAAATGGGCATATTGTCAACATTGGTTCAATTGCAGGCAAAGAGGTTTATCCTAATGGAAACGTATATTGTGCAACCAAGCATGCAGTAGATGCTTTGAGTAAAGGTATGCGCATGGATTTACTAAAGTACAATATAAAAGTTACGCAAATTTGCCCAGGTGCTGTTGAAACAGAGTTTTCGCTAGTAAGATTTCATGACGATGCCGATAGAGCTAAATCAGTGTATGAGGGTTATGAGGCTCTTGCGGCCAATGATATTGCAGATTGTATTTGGTTTGCAGTATCGCGCCCAGCGCATGTAAATATAAACGATATGATTGTTATGCCTTCAGCTCAAGCTTCGTCCTCAGTGTTTTTTAAAAGTAAATCATAGTCCTTAGAAAAAAACCAAAGAATCGCTTTTTGAAATAATAGCAAAGATTCTTGTCATGTACCAAAAGAAAAACGATTATGAAAAAAATCATTTTAAGCTTAACGTTTATGTTATCTGCCCTTATTGCACACTCACAAGAAAATGTTGAATATCAGAAGCCCCCAGCATCTATTCTCGAATTAGTAGATGTAGAGAGAGCTCCTATAGTTTCTATTGATAGCAAAAAAGAGCAAATGCTTTTTTACTATCGCGATGCATTTAAGTCTCTATCAGACTTAAGCCAGCCAGAGCTTCGTTTAGCAGGACTGCGCATCAATCCTAAAACTAACATATCAAGCGCAATGAACTTTTATACTAATATAAAGTATAAAAAACTAAACGATAAAGATTTACAACAGATAGCCAATTTGCCGTCTGAAGCAAGGATTGCTTATTCTTCTTTTTCACCTGATGAGACAAAACTGGCTTTTACTAACACTACACACGAAGGTGTTGAGCTTTGGATTGTAGATTTAAAAACACTGCAAGCAACCAAATTGACCAGCCCAATACTTAATGCCAACACAGGCACACCTTATAGTTGGTTTAATAACAGTGAGTCGATGCTTGTGAAAACGCTTCCTGAAGATCGAAAAAAACTGATTACTAAAGAAGAGGTTATGCCCACAGGGCCTATAGTTACGACTAGTGATGGTCAAATATCTCAAAACAGAACCTATCAAGACCTATTGAAAAATAAAACTGACGAAATCAATTTCGAAACGTTGATGACTTCCGAGATATATAAAATAAATATTGATGGCTCTAAAACTATTTGGAAAAAAAAGGATTTACACCGTAATATATCATTTTCACCCAATGGCGACTATGTTCTTCTCACTACCATTACCCCTCCTTACTCTTACTTAGTTCCTTTTTATAGATTTCCTGTCAATACAGATATTTACACATCCGAAGGGGAGTTGGTTAGTGAGTTTCATAAAAGCGAACTACTCGAAAATTTGCCAAATGGTTTTATGGCTTCAGAAACAGGAAAAAGAAGTATATCTTGGAGGGCCGACCATCCTGCAACACTTTATTGGGCAGAAGCTCTTGATGGTGGAGATCCTGCTAACGAAGTTCCTTATCGCGACAAGGTGTATCAACTAGATGCACCCTTTACAGGCGATCCTCAGTATCTAACCAAAACAATAAACAGGTTTGCTGGTATTTACTGGGGAAATGATAAGTATGCACTTTTACTTGACCAATGGTGGAACACAAGAAATGAAAAACTATATGTTTTCAATCCGTCTGACAATAAAGTAGAACCTACTATTATTAGTGATAGAAACTATCAAGATGTATATAGTTCGCCAGGATTGCCTCACTTAGAACGCAATAGTATGGGTCAGTATGTGCTTACTGTTGAGAAAGACAACATTTATTTGTTTGGAGATGGGTTTACGCCTGAAGGACAGTTCCCATTTATTGATGAGTACAACTTGAAAACCAACAAGACAAAAAGATTGTACACTTCTCCCTATACTAATAAGGTAGAAGACCTTCATTCGTTTATCGATATAAAAAAGGGAATAGTGCTTACACGCATACAGTCGCCAACTGAATATCCAAACTACTATGTGCAGAGCATTAAAAATAAAAAAGAACCTATTGCAGTTACCTCTTTTGAGAATCCATTCAAAAGCATTGTAGATATTTACAAAGAGGTAATTACCTACAAGCGCGACGATGGAGTAGAGTTATCGGGCACACTATATTTGCCTGCAGGTTATGATATGACTAAAAAGGAGAAGCTGCCAATGATCATGTGGGCTTATCCAACCGAATTTAAAGACAAAAGCAGTGCTGGCCAGAACACTTCCAATCCAAACTCATTCACCTATCTCTCTTATGGCAACCCAATATATTGGGTAACCAGAGGATATGCTATCTTAGACGATGCAGCCTTTCCTATTGTAGGAGAGGGTGATGTGCAACCAAATGATACTTTTATTGAGCAACTTATAGCCAATGCTAAAGCGGCAATAGATGCGGTAGATGCTTTAGGATATATCGATAGAAATAGAGTAGCAGTTGGTGGACACTCTTATGGTGCATTTATGACTGCCAATCTACTTTCAAACTGCAATTTGTTTGCAGCAGGTATTGCTAGGAGTGGAGCATACAACCGCACACTCACACCTTTTGGTTTCCAGAGCGAAGAGCGTAGCTATTGGGATACCCCCGAAGTGTACAATGCAATGTCGCCATTTATGAGTGCTCATAAAATGAAAACTCCACTATTACTCACACATGGCGAAGATGACAACAACTCTGGCACACACACCATGCAAAGCGAGCGTTATTTTCAAGCACTCAAGAGTTTTGGTGCTCCAGTCCGATTAGTTATCTTACCCAAAGAAAGTCATGGCTATGCAGCTAAGAAAAATGTGTTGCATTTGTTGTGGGAGCAAGACCAATGGTTAGAAAAGTATGTGAAAAACAAAAAAGATTAATGATTAGTTTATTTAAATAGCATTTAAAGCTAATATTAAAGCCTCTTGAAAGCCGTTGTGTTTTTAGGAGGCTTTTTTTGTTAGCCTTTATAATTAGATGTTATTGGCTTGTTATCAGTGGTATATACAGGATAAATACTCTTGTTCATTTTAATGCATGGTTAATGTTTATGAAAAGTGAAATCTTTCCTCTCTTCTGGGTATAATATGATTTTAATATATTGGTGTCCGCTAAAACTCAGAAAAGAGCATAACGCACCTCTCAATCACTTTAGAATAGGTGATTGAGAGGTGCTTCTTTTATTCCAAGCCCCTTAATCAAAAAGTGATCGTTGATTTGGTGGTCTTATTACTTCTTCAGTCATTATGTCCCAATCTTTTTCAGGATACTCAAGGATGCTTTTATAGTTTACGTAGTACATCATGAGAATCCTTATCATTGTGGCTAGTCCTGAGAAGCTCCAAGATCTGTTCACGCTGCACTTAATCAGCATCAGTAGCAGGTTGGCTATTAATGTACACCAGACCTGTATCTTTATAGCATTGGCACTTTCACCATAAAAGTAACGAAGAGGGAAGTTTTGCTTTAGTTGCTTGAATAGGCTCTCTATTATCCATCTTTTGTGATAGATGTCTATAATATCTTGTTGAGGCATTTCAAAGTCATTGGTTAAAAGGGATATGAGCTTTTTCTTTTGTATATCAGGATATGTGATGATTCGTGCATGATGTGTAATTATCACCTCTTTAGTCTTTTTGGTGAATACAACGTGCTGTACTCTGAGTGCCATTTTACCTGATCTATCTTGATATATAATATCATCAAGAACTTTAAATACCAAGTTCTTCTTCATTTTGGTAACGTATATCGTACCTTGCCTAGTCATTTCCTCAAATTTAGCATAATCAATATAGGCTCTGTCCAATGCAACTATATCATCCCGGTTGAGTTTAGAGGGACAAAGTAAGAAGTGATCATGGGTGGCTGCAGATGTATATTGCACATCACAAGGAACACCTTCATTGGCATTTATTATGGTATGTACCTTTAATCCTCCTTTCTTTTTTCCTCTCTTGGGATTGCGTCCAACTCCCTTAAACACTATGTTGGAGAACAAACTGATGGTTGTAGAGTCCATTATTTTCAATTTCTTAAGCCAATTGGGAGCACTCCCTTTGTTTCGGCTGTCCGATGAAAGAACTCCTTTGTATTTATCGTATAGTGTGGCATATATTGCGCCAAAGGCCTTCTCTGGTCTCCTTTTGTTTGCATCAGAGAGCGTGCTTCTCCTTGGAATTTTAGTCAATCCTAAATGCGATAGTTTTCTTGACTCAGCTGTCATGGAAGCTTGTACCTCACGCAATGAATCAAACCTCATAATAGTCGCATAGAGCATGGTAACGAGATGATGCCAGCAGTCAAAATGCTTGACATAATGTTCTCCACCATGCTCCTTGCTAATGTGAAGCACTTCTGTATGATCAATAAAAGATAATAACTGTCCTAGTAGCGGCTGTCCGATAAAATGTGTACTTTTGCTCATGTCTTAATTCTTTGTTTTTTGCAACGCTAAGATAAGACGTTTAGGGCTGATTTCCTCTTTTGGAAACCAGCCCTTTTACTTGTGATTATTTTAATCAAGAAAAACTTTTAGCGGACACTGATAATTTTAATATAGACTTTTTTTAAGTGTAAGATGCTTTTCAAAGAGTAGCGAAGGAGTTTTCTCAAATTAGGTGTCTTGTTAAGAGTGGCGAGAAGGCAAACAATGTATTAGGATGGGGTACAAGGGATGACTAAAAGAGCTTTAAGCTGTAGGTTTGGAGGTAATTGCTGTTCTTGTTTAACTACTTCGTGGTCGGCATTGTGTAGAATAATGCAATAAATTTCAAATCTACGATGCAAGATTCAAAATTCGGGAGTTAAATTTCAAATCTAAAATGCAAGATTTGAAAAACAAGAGTTAAATTTCAAATATACGACTCAAGATTTG
>CAZBVD010000026.1:0-15583 GCA_964495235.1 uncultured Dysgonomonadaceae bacterium
ACACACAGGATGACACTCATGCAACCGATAATCACAGATAAAACAATTGTACACCATCATTGAAGAGAAGTTGCATGCAACGCTTTTTTTTGAATGTTGTGTTATTGTGTTGATAATTAGGGTAGAGTGCTGCCGACTCTGAAAAAAAAGTGAGAATATGAATAGCTGCGCTTAAAACCACTTACCGCTCTTTTTTATACGCTTCTCTCTTTCCTTTCTTGCTTTTTTGTTTTGCTTCTCCCACTGTTTTCTCGCTTCTTTATTATGTTTCTTTATTTCTTTGTTTCGCTTTTCAATTTCTTTATTAATACGCTTTAGCTCTTTGGAAGATGGTGTACCAATAAATATTAGGTTTCTATCAAAAACAACACGGTTTCGCAGTGCAATAGATGGATTTCTATTTATTTGGTAGTCATTATAAACATCTCTCCAATATCTGTTTTTCTTACCCATCACAGCTTTCATGTGGTGAAACTCTGGCGAGCCAGGCTTTATGCCATATTGCTTAGCCATCACACCCCAACCATTTCCACTGGGATATTGTTTGTATATACCAAGCAAATCTGCTATGGGCACACCAAGGTGGTTGCTCAGCTCTAATCCCAAGGTAACGTTTCCCCAGTTGTAGCCAAAACCGTCAAACAGCAGCCTTAATGTGTTTTGAGGCACTCCGTAGTGATGTTGGTATAGTTCAATAACTTGATTATCGGTATAGCTTGTAGAGTAGCTTCTGATATCTCTGGTAAATTGTGTGTAATCCTGCTGAGCAAATGCAACAGTAGATATCAAAATAATATAGAGCGCAATAATATACTTTTTCATAATCATTTATTTTGAGGTTTCATTACTGCTTTGACGTTGATACGTGTTGAAGGTTTAAATATAATGGAGGGGCTGGGCTGACACACATTTGTGGCTAATGGTTTTATAGAAAGAGACGCCCATATAGGACGTCTCTCTCTCTCAGATAATAAGGCTTGCCTTTATTTATTAACATAAGCGTTTATTGTTCTACAATAATAAACCCGCCTAAATTTGCTCTTTCTCTCTCTCTTATTTTACTACAATACTAAAGTTATACTTACCACTCATTTGCATTTTCTTTGCTGTGAGGGTTAAACGGTAAATTTCATTGCCCCACACATTTGATAGTCGAGGATCGGGTAGTGCAATGGTTTCTACTGTTGCATCAAAGAGCGATGCATCGTAGGTGAGCGTTGCACTAACACCCGCTTTGGTAATGTGGATGCTACCTGGAGTAGCGGTGTCTGGTTTACCCCAAGTTAAGAAGTTTACTGCATTTGGCTCGTTGGTTTTGCTGAGTTTGAAGTCGTCTTCAATTTCCAAACCATTACCCGAAGTGAGTTGATAGGTGCGTTTCCATTTATCTATGTTTGCTTTTTGGGGATATGCATTGCTTAAATCGAGTGACAGCATAGATTTGTTTTCATCAAACGCTATATCTTTCGATTTATATTGCGCACCAAATCCTTGAGCAATGCCATTTATCATGGGTAGGTTGTGATAAGGGCTTACCATAGTCCAAATATCATATCGCTCATCGCTAAATGTTTGACGAGTGTAAGTTCCTACACCAGCATCTATGAAAATAGGAGTTTGATTGTGATAAAGTATAAAGGTACCCACATCGTTGTGGTTATGACTTTCGTTGTTGTATCCACCTTTTGCAGCAAAGAAAAGTCCACTCTTATTGCGCATATAGCAGAATTCAGTATTGGGATACCAAATTGAGGCAGCATCGGTGAGTGCAGGTTTTGTATTCACAAGCTCTGTGTGAGACTTTAGGTTTTCTAATGTTCTAAACAAGTCGCGTCCAGCGTAATAATAAGGTTTGCCATTGTCTCTCTCATATAGGTAAGAGGCAAAGCTCATCATTTGTGGGCTGTCCACAGCTTTACCATATCTATATATAACACCTATTGGGCCACCACCCTTGGCAGCAGCATCGGCAAAGTTTACAACCCATCCGTTGCCAATATATGAGTTGGAGATGTATTCTCCCATGTTTTTAACCATAGCATGGTCAAAGATGTCAACCTCACCATTTGTTGCTGTGCTTAGCAGTTGTAAGTAATCGTATAGTTTACCAGCAGCATGTCCCCAATACGATGGGCCTTCTTCGCAAGCTCCGTCTTCTTTTGTATAATTGATGAATTTATCTACCGAAACCATGGTTCTGTAAACAGCTTTTCTTAGTTTTTGAGGGTCGTTTTCAAGTAGAAGATAAGCGTTCAACACATTGAAGTTGCACCATGGATTCCAATTGTTTACCAATGTGGATGGAGTAGCATAGAATGCTTGCCACCAAAAATCGCTTCTCTCCATATAGGGGTCAAGTACGCGTTCTTGAATATTGCTGCGTAAACGTTCTGATACCAATGGGTTTACTTTATCCATTTCATCTTTCAAGAAATAATAGGTCCATGCAAGATACGATGCTAAATCTGCTGAAGTGAGGTCTATTACGTGTTCTTTGTGAGAGGGGAGTGATGTTCTTTCGGATTGGGCGCTTATAACGTGGGCCGATAGTGCCCATGAAGTCATTTCGCAAGTTTGCCATACTCCGTTTATAATTTGATCTATAAAACGTCCTTCGCCTTCAGCCAGTTCTGCCAATACAAGATTGGTGAGGGCTGTATTGTTTGCATCAAATGGGTCTTGCATAATATCGCGCGATCCACTGCGCTCATATTCTATATAGTCTGTAGCTTTTATTATTTTCCACTCATAGTCAAGAGCAGCCTCTCCTTTTTTAATAATATCTGCTTTGTTTACTCCAGTTATTTTATCCCAGCCTGCACGATCTGTATAATCGGGATATTGTACCCACTTCTGATCTAAAACCAGTGATTTTCTTAGTTCCGACGCAGTGGCTTTGTTTTGAAGCAGGTCGCGATATTCATGTGCACTTATAAGCGCTACAAAACTAAATAATAAGCAAAATAAGAATACTCTTTTCATGATGCGTGTTTGTTTTTATAAAAGTGTATGTGATGTTATATATGTATTATACTCACAAAGATAAAGAGTTTTATAGGAGATACAAGAGATACAAATGAAAACTCTTGTAACTGTTACACTTTATCAATAAAAGAACGGAGATCTAAAATTAAAACCTATAGTATATTCATGATATTAATAATATGATTGTATCTTTATGATAAATGTGTATTATATGTCTAATTAAATTAAAAATGAAGAAACAAATGAATAGAGAAAAACAGTATTCAAGAATGTCATCAATTATATGTACACTTCTGTTATTAATATTTGCAACTGTGGGGAGTGACGCCTTCGCTCAAAATTCAATTATTTCTAATTTAAAAGAAGCTCCAGTAAATGGTGGTTTTAAAATGGACAATTATTGGGTTTGGGGGAGTTCAGTCATTAAAGGCGAAGACGGAAAGTATCATATGTATGCCTCGCGTTGGCCAGATTATATTCCTTTTCATCCTGGTTGGATGGTAGTTTCCGAAATTGTTCATGCAGTTTCCGATACACCTGAAGGACCTTATGAGTTTAGCGATATTGTATTAGGTGAAAGAGGTGCACAGTATTGGGATGGTCGCTCATGTCACAATCCTAAAATTGTGAAGCATGAAGATACATATATTCTCTATTATATGGGATCTACCCATCCGTTTGAAGAACTAACCAAAGAAAATGCAGATGAGCTTACACTTGATAGCAAATGGTGTATTGCGGGTCGTTGGGGAAAGCGAGTTGGTATTGCAACATCAAAAAGTCCTTATGGTCCATGGGAAAGACGCGATGAGCCTATTCTAGAAGTAGAACCAAATACATCTCACAGCTACTTAACCTCAAACCCGTCGCCAATAATAAAAGAAGATGGATCTGTTGTTTTAATTTTTAAAGGTCGCGGTTATAAAGCAGACGGAATTACTCACGATGATATGACAGTAAATGTGGCCACAGCTCCTAGCTACGATGGAAAATATACAGTGTCGAGTGCAGAGCCATTATTCTCAGTTAACAATTTTGGCGAAATAGAAGATCCGCATATGTGGAGAGACGATGAAGGTTATCATTTGATTGCAAAAGACCATCAAGGTACAATTACTGGAGAGAAGGGCGATGGTTTGTTAGCTCACTCTGATGATGCCATTAACTGGGTTGTAGATAAAAATCCTAAGGCTTATACCAAACGTGTTAAGTGGAATAATGGTAAAACCATAGATCAAGGCCAACTTGAAAGAGCGTTTGTTTTAATTGAAGACGGAAAACCAACCCATATATTTTTTGCTACAATGGATGGTCCAGGTGGTTTTGAAAATGCTACAAAGTCGTGGAATATGGTTATTCCGTTAAAGTAGATTTCATGGATTTGTAATACTAAATTTGCAATAAATGCATAATAAAATTCAAGAAAGAGGTTTAGAAGGATTTAATATTAATAGATGTTTATGATTGAATCCCTTTAGGATTCCTTGTTACTATTACTCATACACCCCGCATTTCATACGGGGCTATTCACGTTTGACCCTTTCAGGGTTGGCATTAAACTGTGAGGACATCAAGGCTCACCTGTAAATTTATGTGTTTTGATTGTTTTTTATTTTGCACTGTGAAAACAACGGATCAGCAATGAATATATGTTTTTTACTAAATCATTGTAGTACAGTTAGAATGTCAGAGAATCGACCTCGGCCGATGAGCCGAAAAACAAGTGTGAAAGGCGGTAAAGAATCGTACACTGTTTGAGCTTCGGCGTTTTTCGCCGAAGTGAGTTTGGACGATTTCAGCCTTTTGCACGTAAGTTTTTCGAGCGAGACGGGCGCAGTCTTGACCTTTTTTGCTTACTTTTTTGCGTCAAGGCAAAAAGAGTAAGTGGGGTTTAAAGGGGTGAAACCCATTCAATCAATCCTTCTGCATGCCTTAAACTGAACTATTAGAAAATTTAATGAAAAGGATAATAACTAAGCACATGTTTTTGTAGGTGGTCCGATATCAAGATTGTTTATCTCCATGCTACACCTTAATTACATCAGATATAAACAATTATTGTGCCTAACCACGGAGGGGTTAAAAGTGAATAGCCATGCGTGTAAACCCTTGTTGTGAAGCAGTATAGATTAGAGAGCCGTAAAAGGACTCCGCTAGCACGGCCGATTCGGAAATGGGTGCGACAGGCATTGTATAATGTTTGGGTAGGTTCTCCGCTTTGCTCTAAATGGTAATGAACCACTATTGAAACATGTTATATAAAAAAAACCGAATGCAATTACCAAAAATGGTAACTGCATCCGGAATAATGTTATATGTAAAATTTAAAACAGATAGTATTTGTGTCTACAACACAATTATCATAAATCTATAGATTGAACAACCAATTTGCCACTTTCTACAATCAATTGCACATCGCTAATACCTGATTGACCTACTGGAATGGTAATTGTATTTTCTCCATTATATACTTTGGAAGTGAAATCTATAAACTGACCACCACCTTTAGATAGTCTGATTTTGAAGTTTGATAGCTTCTCTGATTTACTATCGAAAACAATTTTAATATCTTCAACTTTGTTTGATTGCAACAATGAGATGGTTAGAGATTGACCTTGACTCCCCGTCCAAGTCAAATCTTTATCATTGTTTAAAACATTGTTTGCAGAACTGCTTGATGGGTCTGATGTTACATTAAACATAGCTTTGCTTGAAGCTGTGGGTGTGCCATCATCATCTATAGACTCTACAACTGTGAAGATATCATCTAAACGAATATCTTCTGAAGATGCGCCAATCATTACTTTAAATTCGCCTGGCTCAACAACCCATTGGTTGCTTTGGTCTAATAGTCTCAAGTATTCTGGAATGATTTTCATTTCAACCCTTTTGGTTTCACCAGGATTTAGATGTACCCGTTCAAAACCACGCAGGTTTTTCTCATAAGTGGTTACAGTGCTTAGCAAGTCGCGCGTGTACATTTGCACAACTTCGTCTCCTGCATATTTTCCTGTGTTTGTTACATTGAAAGAAACCATGAGCGAGTCGTCTGCTAATATCTGATTTTTAGAAAACTGCAAATCAGAATATTCAAATGTAGTATAGCTTAGTCCGTATCCAAAGTGATAGAGTGGACCAGCAGAACGTGTCATTGCACCTTCCATTCCTAAACCCGAACCTCCATCTATTTGCGAATTGGGTTTAGCTGGGAAGTTAAATGGAATTTGTCCGACTGTTTTGGGGAATGTAACTGTAAGTTTTCCGCTTGGATTGTAGTCTCCAAAAAGAATATCTGCAATAGCAGTTCCACCTTGCGAACCAGGATACCACGCTTCTAAAATAGCAGGCACAAACTTATCGGCCCAGTTAATGGATAGTGGTCTTCCGTTTACCATAACAAGTATAGTGGGTGTTCCTGTAGCATGAACTGCCTGCAGGAGGTCTAATTGACGGCCTGTGAGTTCAAGCGATGAACGTGAACGGTTTTCACCAGCTGTGCGTATATTCTCTCCTAACACTACAATTGCCACATCGCTCTTCTTAGCATCAGCTACAGCTTTGTCTATTTCGGCTTGCTCTATATCTGATAGAGGGAAATGGATAAGCTCAGATTCAGGCCAATTGGGGTCTACCATATCGCAACCTTTAGACAAGAGTATTTTGGCATCTTTGCTTAGTTTTTCAACTATGCCCTCATATACCGTGGTAACATCTACTGCCAAAGGTCCGTAATGTGTGAGTGCATAAGATGCATCGTTTGCATTAGGACCTGTAATTGAGATTGTTTTAATTTTGCTTTTATCTAATGGAAGGAAGTTGTCTTCATTTTTCAATAACACAATACCTTCACGAGAAGCCTGAAGTGCTACTTGTTGATTCTCTTTTCCGTTTACTTCTATGTCGGCTTGTTGCAAATCCATTTGATAAGGATTGTCAAACATTCCCACTAAGAATTTAACGCGCAAAATATCTCGTACACGCTCATCAATAACCTCCATTGGAATACGGCCTTCTTCAACCAATTCTCTTAATGGAAGAACATAAGAATCTGGAGATCTAAATGTGCAACGCACATTAAGACCAGCCATTACTGACTGATAAACAGATTCTTTCATATTGGCTGCTGTGCCATGTTTCATAAACAGATATTCAACAGCATCACTATCAGAAACTACATATCCTTTAAAGCCTAATTGGTTTCTAAGAATTTCGGTGAGCCAAAAATCTGAACCCTGAATGGGTATTCCATCATAATCGTTGTAAGAACTCATAACACCAAGCAAGCCTCCATCGCGAATGGTTCTCATCCATGGATACATGTGTATGTTTTCGACTTCGCGCCAAGACATTTGTGGGTCAACTCGCGACATGCCTTCTCTTCCACCTTTATTGTTACTATAGGCTGCATAGTGCTTGGCTGTAGAGGCTACTTGAAAGTCTTTTTGCATTCCTTTTGTCATCTCTACTCCTAATTCTGCAACCAAATAAGGACTCTCGCCATAAATCTCTTCATAGCGACCCCAGCGTTGATCGCGACCAACATCAAGAATGGGTGCATAAACATTTGTATAACCCAATAGACGACCTTCGCGACCAGTAATTTCACCAATACGGCGAACTAAGTCTCTATTCCAAGTTGTGCCAATGCCCAATTGTGTGGGAAAGTTGGTTGCTTTGAAACTTTCAACACCACGTATTCCCTCGTTTGTAAAATCAGTGGGAATACCCAAACGGGTGTCTTCTATAAAAAAGCGTTGTACCTCATTTATAGCCCATGCATGTTTAGATGCAGGCCACACCCACTCATTGTCTGATGGAGGCAAACCCCATTGCTGAAAACCATTTAGGTGTTCATCAATAGCTCCTATTCCATCTTTCCAGAGTTGATTTTTCCAAGTGTCGTTTGGCAGATCGTCTTTCAGTACACGACCATAACCATAAAGAGTAACCATTTGATTGGTTTTCTCTTCTATGTTCATTTGACTTATTAGGTCTTCTATACGGTCATCTATATTGGCAGTTGGATCTTCGTAAACATCTTTCTTGCCATTTTTGTTGAAATCAATCCACCCGTCTTTATAGATTTTATTCTTGGGTAGGTTATATGTTTTTAAATTGTCTTTGTATGTGTTGCGCGTATACTGCGAGAAAGCAGTATGAGTGCTAAAGCAGACAAAGAAACTCAATAACAGTATCTTGTGAAATTGTTTCATAATCATATGTTTAAATTGTTTATTGTAAAATAGATTAATAAGGTATCATTTCACTTAGATACTTAGCCTCGTACCATGGGTCTTTTGTTTCTTTCAACAGCGCTCCTAATTGTGATAATAGTGCTGCTTTTTGTTCAGGGTAATCATCTAAATTCAGATTATTCAACTGATATGGATCTTCTTTATCATTGTAAAATATAACATTGGCTAATTCTTTTGTCTCTTTATTAATGCTTAGCGACAATGTATAATCTTTAGTTTTTATACCTCGAGCGCTTGGAAAGTATGAAGTAACAATGCCATCTTCATCTAAATCTCCGTTTAAGTTTTGGATATATAAAACACCCTCGTCAAACTTCACAGATGAATTTTCTTTTAAAAGAGCATCGGAGTAATCCTTACCTTGAACTGAAGATGGAATTTTAGAACCTAAATTTGCAGCACCTAATAGAGTGGGCATAATATCGACACTCGAAAACAGGCCATCAATAATTTTGGGCTGTATTTTATTAGGGTACCTTATTAGGAAGGGTACAGCCATCGATTCTGTGTAAGGAGAGTTTTTAGGGTCTACTATTCCTTGACTACACATTGTTTCACCATGATCTGATGTGAAAACTACAATGGTGTTATCGTCTAAACCTAATTCTTTTAAAGCATCTAATATTCGTCCAAACTCGCGGTCAACACCCGTAACATTTGCAAAATAGTAGGGAGCAGATGATACTTTATCCATAGAAAAATCAACATTTGGGCGGATTAACAGCTCCGATGCAGATTTATCTTTATATAAATTGTAATCTTCTTCCATTGCATCTTCAAGAGAGTTGTATGGGCTATGAGGAGGGTTCATTCCTATCACCAAAAAGAAAGGTTTGTTTGGATCGCGTTGCTGGCTATCGTTTTTCAAGTAGGCAATAGCCATATCAGCCTCATGTTTTGGAGACCACTCTTTGGGTTCATGTTTTTTGCCATCATTATCCCAATAGTGAGGGTCTTTGTGCACATCAAATGTACCATAAGAATACCAATAGTCAAAACCATGACGTCTTTCAGCTGGTGTATAAGTATCCCATACTGGATGTTGGTCTTCTACATAATGACCAGGGTTTTCGGGGTCTGTAGGTGTTGGAAAATCGAGGTGTAGTTTGCCAATATAACCACACGAGTATCCTTCTTGACTAAACACATCGCTCCATGCTGTTACATCTTCACGAAGTGAGCTAATGGGGCGTAGAGAATTTGGGTTTAATGAAACCCCATTTTCTTGTGGATACATACCTGTAAAAAGCATACCTCTGTGAGGTCCGCTTAATGGGCAATTGCTTAATGCATTTGTAAACACAGCCGACTGGCTTGCAAACTTATTAAGATTGGGAGTTATAACCGGGTCGGGTTTAAAATTAACCGATTCGGAATAAGGTGCTTCTCCCCAAAATTCCATTGCGTGATTACGGAATTGGTCGGGGAATACATACACTACATTTGGAAAATTCTGTTTAGGCTCGGCGGGCTTGCTTGAATTACATGAAACTGATGCAAGCAGTGTTAGCCCCATCATTGGATGTAATAATTTCATAGGTAAATATTTTATATTGTGAAAAAAGTGACTGATTAGAGTGCAATATAATCAAACACTTTGAGAAAATCACAACACTTTATTTATTTTTAATAAATAGCAAGTATTGGCTATAGTTTTATGTTATTACGGGTTTAATTTGAGTGATTAGTAAGACCTTGAGATGCATACAACACGATTTATTGTGCTTTCCTTTGTAGTAAACAGATATAGAATAATCTGTATTGTTTAATATAGTAAGAAGTGCAGTTTTGGATATATCTTATTATAAATAGTATATTCGTTATTTATATAAGCAATTGTCATTTTTAGTATCTAAAATATCGAACTCTACTTAATATCTGTCGTTTATCAAAATAAACAAGATATATGTATCAAAAAATTACCAAAACAGAGATATTATATATAATTTTGCTTTCTGTTTAGAGAGGAGCTGTTTCTTTCTTCGAAATTTACTAACAACAATCATATATGCGCAAAGATAAACCAGCACGATTGATACTCGAAAATGGTGTAGTTTTTCATGGAAAATCGTTTGGCTCAGAGGAGTCGAGTTCGGGAGAGGTTGTTTTTAATACGGCAATGGTCGGTTATCCTGAAAGTCTAACTGACCCATCCTACGAAGGACAGATACTTACCATCACTTATCCAATAATCGGAAATTACGGAGTCCCACCTAACAGTATGACGCAAGGAGTTTCCGATTTTTTTGAATCTAATAGGATACATGTGAAGGGTTTGGTAGTCTTAGACTATTCTCATGACTATTCGCACTGGAATGCACAGAGAAGTCTTTCTGATTGGTTGAAAGAAGAGAATATACCAGCAATTTACGATATTGATACGCGCCAATTGACAAAGCTATTACGCGAGAACGGATCGATGAGTGGAAAAATTGTGATTGGCAATGCTGATAAAACTGATGCTGAAAAAGAGTTAGACTTTTACAACCCGTCTGAAGAGAATTTAGTAGCCAAAGTGAGTTGCAAGGAGATAATTGAATATAAGAATGGCCAAAAAAAGGTGGTGTTGGTAGATTGTGGTGTGAAGCACAGTGTTATTCGCCATTTGCTAAGCAAAAACATTCATTTAATAAGAGTTCCTTGGGATTACAACTTCAACGCTATAGAGTATGACGGATTGTTTATTTCTAACGGCGCTGGCAATCCTGAATTTTGCAAAGCTACCATTGACAATATAAGAATGGCAATGAATAGAAATAAACCAATATTTGGTATAAGCATGGGCAATCAGTTGCTGGCAATGGCGGCAGGAGCTAAAACTTATAAGTTGAAATATGGACATCACGGACACAATCAACCCGTGAGAAGAGTGGGTGAAGAAACTTGTTATATCACTTCACAAAATCATGGTTATGCAGTAGATGCTAGTGGTTTAAGTAATGAATGGGAAGCGTATTTTGAAAACATGAACGATGGTACTAACGAGGGGATAAGACATAAAACAAAACCATTCTCATCGGTTCAGTTTCATCCTGAGTCTGTAAGTGGACCGAGTGATACGGAGTTTCTGTATCAAGATTTTATAGATATGTTGTAGTTGCTACACAGTAATAAAAAAAAGCAACAAAACAGTGGCACACAAACGCAACGTGTGACTAAATGATATATAGAAAGATAAAACAAGCAAATGACAACAACAGATACATCCAATAAAAACAGATTACCTTATTCTCGCAACGATATAAAGAAAGTATTACTGCTGGGTTCTGGTGCACTTAAAATTGGCGAGGCAGGCGAGTTTGACTACTCTGGTTCTCAGGCCTTAAAAGCTCTCAAAGAAGAGGGAGTAGAGACCATATTGATAAATCCTAACATTGCCACCGTTCAAACATCTGAAGGCTCGGCAGACAAAATATATTTCTTACCCATAACGCCTTTCTTTGTAGAGAAAGTTATAAAAAAGGAGAAACCCGATGGGATAATGCTGGCTTTTGGTGGACAAACTGCTCTTAACTGCGGTGTGAAACTGTTTGAGGCTGGCACATTGGAGAAATACAATGTGCAAGTATTGGGTACACCCGTTGAGACAATCATGGCAACTGAAGACCGTGATTTGTTTGTGAAAAAACTAAACCAGATAGATGTAAAAACCATACAGAGTTTTGCTACAAGTACTATGAGCGAGTCTATTGAGGCTGCTGAGAAGTTGGGCTATCCAATTATTGTGCGTGCTGCTTACTCATTGGGTGGTTTAGGTTCTGGGTTTTGCAATAATAACGAAGAGTTGAAACAATTGGCAGAGAAGGCTTTCTCTTATTCCGACCAATTGCTAATTGAAAAATCACTTAAGGGGTGGAAGGAGATTGAGTATGAAGTGGTGCGTGACCAATACGATAACTGTATTACGGTGTGCAACATGGAGAATTTTGATCCATTGGGCATTCACACAGGTGAGAGTATTGTGGTGGCTCCCTCACAAACATTAACGAACTCAGAAGTTAAAAAACTGCGTAGCCTTGCCATACAAATTGTGCGCCATTTGGGCATAGTGGGCGAGTGTAATGTGCAGTATGCCTTTGACACAGAGTCTGAAGATTACAGGGTAATTGAGGTGAATGCGCGTTTGAGTCGCTCGTCAGCATTGGCTTCTAAGGCAACGGGCTATCCGTTAGCTTTTGTAGCTGCTAAGTTGGGTTTAGGTTACGGACTGTTTGATTTGAAGAACTCTGTAACCAAATCAACCAGTGCTTTCTTTGAACCATCGCTTGACTATGTGGTTGTGAAAATACCGCGTTGGGATTTGGGTAAGTTCTCTGGCGTTACAAAAGAAATTGGTTCAAGCATGAAGTCGGTTGGAGAAATTATGTCTATCGGTCGCACATTTGAAGAAGCCATTCAAAAAGGCCTCAGGATGATTGGACAAGGCATGCATGGCTTTGTTGAAAACAAAGAGCTAAAAGTACTTGATATAGACAAAGCGCTGAGAGAGCCTACTGATGAACGCATATTTGTGATAAGCAAAGCGTTTAGGGTGGGGTATACCATTGATCAGATTCACGATTTGACTAAGATTGATAAGTGGTTCTTGCACAAACTGCACAATATATTGGAGACGGCCGAAGAGATTGAAGCGTTGTTGCCACAAGATGTTGATTTGTCTAAATCTAAAAACGAGAGTTTTGATGGTTTGTTGAGAGTTGCAAAAAAACAAGGCTTCTCAGATTTTCAAATTGCACGCGCTGTATGGAAAGAAGCTATGCCTGACGATGGGTCTGAAAAGATTCGTAAATATAGAAAGAGCCTAAATATTGTGCCTGTTGTGAAACAGATTGACACATTGGCTGCCGAATATCCTGCACAAACCAATTATCTCTACCTTACCTATAATGGCACTGAAAATGATGTGCACTATGTGGGTGATAAGAAATCGGTGATAGTGTTGGGTTCTGGTGCTTACCGTATTGGCTCATCGGTTGAGTTTGACTGGTGTTCTGTGAATGCATTAAAGACTATTAGAGATGAGGGCTACCGTTCGGTAATGATTAATTACAATCCCGAAACAGTGTCTACAGACTATGATATGTGCGACAGGCTTTATTTTGATGAGCTAACGTTTGAGCGTGTAATGGACATTGTAGAGCTGGAAAATCCTCACGGAGTAATACTCTCTGTTGGTGGCCAAATACCCAATAACTTGGCTGTAAGATTAGATAATTTTGGTGTAAATATTTTAGGAACACAAGCCAATAAGATTGATAATGCTGAGAATCGTCACAAATTCTCGAGTATGTTGGATGAGTTAGAGATTGATCAACCTCGTTGGAAAGAGTTGACTTCGCTTGACGATATAGAAAGCTTTGTGGATGAGGTGGGTTATCCTGTTTTGGTGCGCCCATCTTATGTGCTATCGGGTGCAGCTATGAATGTGTGCTCTAATTACGATGAGTTGAAAAACTTCTTGCAATTAGCAGCAGATATTTCCTCTAAATACCCTGTAGTGGTAAGCGATTTTGTGGAAAATGCCAAAGAGATAGAGTTTGATGGTGTTGCCAATAACGGCGAGATTGTTACATATGCTATATCTGAGCACGTAGAGTTTGCAGGAGTTCACTCTGGCGATGCTACCATTCAGTTTCCACCACAACGTTTGTATGTAGAAACTGCTAGAAAAGTAAAGAAAGTAGCACGAAAGATTGCTAAAGCTTTAGAAATATCGGGACCGTTTAATATTCAGTTTCTTGCTAAAGAAAACAATATAAGGGTGATTGAGTGTAACTTGCGTGCTTCGCGCTCTATTCCGTTTGTATCTAAGGTGTTGAAGATAAATTTTATTGATTTGGCTACCAAAGTAATGCTTGGATTGGATGTGGAGAAGCCCAATAAGAATGCATTTGATTTAGACTATGTAGGTATAAAGGCCTCTCAATTCTCTTTCTCTCGCTTGCAAAAAGCCGACCCAGTATTGGGTGTTGATATGGCATCTACTGGTGAAGTTGGTTGTTTGGGTGATACTTTTGATGAAGCATTGCTTACAGCAATGTTGTCTGTTGGGCATACTATTCCAAAAAAGAATGTAATGTTCTCTACAGGGCCTGCAAAATCGAAAGCCGAGCTATTAGATTCCGCTCGTTTACTGCACAAAAAAGGATTTAACTTGTTTGCTACAGCAGGTTCGCAAAGGTTTTTAGAAGAAAACGGTGTTCCAGCTACTTTAGTATATTGGCCGAGCGAAAACAAAAGCCCCAATACTATTGAATTGCTTCAAGAGAAGAAGATAGATATGGTGGTAAACATCCCTAAGAACCTTAGTGCAAGCGAGCTGAAGAATGGCTATATGATCAGACGTTCGTCTGTTGATTTCAATATACCACTTATTACTAACACACGACTTGCCAGAGCTTTTATTCAAGCTTTTTGCGCTATGGATGTTGATGATATTGAAATTAAGAGCTGGGATGAGTTTCACTAACTTGTTAACAGTTGATAGTTAAAAATTAAAAGTTTGGCTGTAGCTCTGCTTTTGTAGAAACGTTGCATGCAACGTCTTGTAACATACCGCCATTAACTGGTAGTTAAGTTTTTTTTAGAGCGTTTTGAATACGCCCTTCGCTGTGTGAAACAGGCCTTTATAAATAAAGATTAATGCAAAAAGCCCTTTAAACGTTATATTGTTTAAAGGGCTTTTGTTATCTCTACAGTTGACTTATTGTTTTTTCTTATTGTATTTCATTCTCTCTTTATGAATTCTGCGCATTTCTTCATACTCCTTCATCAGATTTGTGCCATGCAATTTATCGGCCTTCTCAATGGTTTTTCTATTCACCATTTCTTTGAATGTCAGCTCTTTATATTTGTCCAGCAATCTATTCTTTTCTTCTCTCAAACGGGCTAACTCTTGTTGCTCTTTTTTTGTCATTGATTCTATTTGCTATGTGGGTTAGATGGGAAGGTTTCACGGAGTAAACCATGAAACCTAAATTAATATGTTTAAACACAGTGTATTATAGAAACGTTCAGAGACAATTGATAAATTTTCTCTATAACAATTCTATTTATTTATGGTTGTCTTAATTGAGACGAAATAAATTGTCGTCTCTACACTGTAACTCTTCTTTCGCATTAATCATTTATAATTAACCATTAATCATTTTCTTTTGCTCCCATCTTCTTTTGATAATACTTACACCACTGCTTCAATCCACATTCATCGCATTTAGGACTGCGAGCAACGCACACATATCGTCCGTGAAGAATGAGCCAATGATGTGCTACTGACAACAACTCTTTAGGAATATGTTTAACCAATTCTTTCTCGCTTTGCAAAGGATTCTTTGAGTTATTGG
>CAZBVD010000027.1:0-14916 GCA_964495235.1 uncultured Dysgonomonadaceae bacterium
ACAAATTTAATAAAATATATTTGGCTTACATAGTTTGAATGGAATATTGTGGGGAGTATAATTGGATGTGAGGTTTGAGGAGTATAAAACATAAACGATTATAGTATATTTAGTGCATATTAGATACACCTCGACAAGCTCAGGGAAAACCGTGAAAAATATATTAATCCAGCAGCAGTGCAGTAAAAGACGCTGCATGCAACGTCTCTACAAAACCTTCATTAAAAATGATTGTAGATAGTTTTAAGTTATTTAGCAGCCGATGAAGGAGCCTCTTTCACCACAGCTTTCTTTTTCTTTCTCTGAAAGAAGCGAAACTTGAATAAGTCTTTTAAAGTTTTTGCTTCTTTGTTCACTTCAAGACCAACACCCTGTGTAGTGGGAGCTAATTTGTAGTAACGCTCATTAGCTTTGTTAAATGCACGCAGTTTCAACCAACTTAGAATTTCATAACGCACATCAAACTCGGCAATAAACGACTCCTGTTGCTGATACATATCATCCCCATAACTTAAATTAGTAGATACTTCTAGTTTATCATTCAACAAGCGGGTTGACACATCCACTCCCATTCGCACATCATCAAATGAGCCATTCTGACTTTGTAAATTGGTGCTAATACTCCAGTTGTCGCTGAGTGCACTTGAAAAGAGGGCATCTAAACCTTTGGTTAACGCTCCTGCTGCAATATTGGTAAACTGATCGCTCCCAAACATTCCTTGAGATCCTGCTGAAGCGCCATAAAAACTATTCATTGCAACCAAATAACCAAACTGTTTTATTCGCTCTTCTTCGGTGTTAATTAAACTTTGCACCTTTTGTTGCACATCTTGCGATGCTTCGGGTAATTCAACATCATAGTCGAGTTGCATTTTATCTAGGTCTCCACTTATTTCTAGAAGTGCATTCACAGGCACCCTAGTATTAGACACATTAGCATCTTGAGAGAAACTCTCGCTCAAAGTTGCCAAATCGGCTTTCACTTGATGGTAAGCTGTAAGATTAAATTTTGTTTTTAGCGGATCGCCCATAAAGTTAATCTTGCTACCCTCTTTCAATTTAAAGTTAATCTTTTTCAGGCCCTGCAAGTTGTGGCTAGCCTCGCCAGTTTGTGCAATATATTCGCCATATATTCTTATTTGAGGATCAGACTTAGTATTATAATTAATACCCAACTCGCCAGTTCCACTAATAGAAACCTCATCTCCAGTTCTAGGATTATATTGCACGCCCAACTCTAATAGAGGTGTAAGGTTCACAGTTGCCTGAATATCTATCAACATACCAGTAGATGAAGCACTAGAACTACCCGAAGACCTCCTCCGATCCTTCATAAAAGCGAGAGGATCATCGTCTTGCGGAGTATTTATATATATAATTCCCTTGTATTCCGATGCCGAAGCAGTTTGTGGCAATTCTATCTTCACTTTCGATTTGCTGCTAGTTCTAATATTAGCTGTTCCAAACAACCCTGTTGGAGAACCATTCAGAGAGATATCGCCATTGAGCTTTAATACACCATGCGCCATTAAATCGGTTCTATCTGGATTGTTTAGTAATAAAAAATCGCTGAGCGTTATTTTAGCTTTATAATCTAAACGCCCAAAGTTGTCGCTATGATTTACTACCAAACCCACAGTGGCCGTGTTATTATTATTATCAGTAATAACTAAGTTTTCGAATCCCACATTATCTCTATTCACACGTATAGTATCGGAAATACGGTATTCAACATTTGTAAAGTCCACCTTCAGCAAACCCTCGTTTACTCCTAGCCATCCCTCAATAATGGGAGCAGAAGTCTTTCCTCCAATATCCATCTTAGTGCTCATAGTTCCCTCCAACTTGCTGAAAGTAGAAACAGCAAATGGCTGTATCCATCGCAAAGGGAAATGCTCAATAACTACATCAAGGTCAATATCTCTATCACCTGTTGTGGGCACATAGCCCGTTATACCAGTGTGGCGCTCGCCATCTTTATTTATATACACATCAAGCCTAAGCCCATCGTCAGCAGGATTGTATAGCGCCTCCACAAACAATGTACCAATAGTATCTTTATCAGTGCGAATATCTAAAATATTAAAATGATCGGTGTGTACTACTGGATTATCAAGCACTCGGCGAGCCAAAAAGCTACCATCAATAGTGCCATAAATATTCTCCACATTAAATGCAGTGAGTATATTGGCCAACTCTGCACCATCAAAAAAGACACGCACACTGTCTTCCACATTTTTAGAAGCTATACCATCTATACCAAATTGTTGCTTACCCTCGTGCATAATACCAAAGTTGCTTACCGTGATAACCTCACTAGTTTGCCGTATAGAACTTTGCATTATGTTTACATCCTTTTTGTTGAAACGTAGTGTAGTAGGATGAATAGTAATATTGGTTGCCAAATTCAGCTCTTCGTCTTTATCAAATCCTATTGATGCACGCAGCTCTCCATTTGATACAATAACATTGTTGTTCATATCAAAAAAGAAAGAGTTTAGCACAGAGTCTTCATAGACTTTCGTGTCTAGCTTCGCATTTATGTATCCATCATCTTGTACTAGATAAGTAACAACATCTAGGTCTACACCATTTATCTCGTCAATATGCAAATCCACTTTTGTTTGTCGCACATCACTAGCACCAAACATTAGGCGAGGCACTGTCAATTTGATAGTGGTTTCCCTTTTAGGCATATCCACTCTTCCTGTTATTGTTCCTGGCTCTATATTAAAGAGTGGAAGCGAGAATGCATGCGATATATCCTCTGTATTCTTAATAGTAAAAACAAACTTAAAATCGTTCTTATAGTCCACCTCGCCATTTTTGCCATCTAGCAAAGTAGGCAAATGAGGCTGAAGCACTTGCTTCATCTCTTGTGCAATAGTGCTAAAATAATAATCGCCGTTTATCTCAGCTTCTAAGAAATTTGAAAACACTCTAATTCTCTTCTCTCCCTCTTCCACATCAGATTGAAGATAGATAGCCCCTGGATTAAATATAAAAGACTCCTCAACTAACGAAGTGCTATCTAACACAAGTGTACCCACCATATCGTCAATAGTAGCACCCCTAAACTCTGCATTTATACGCGCTGTTATCGAAGCGTTTGTCCATTCCTCGGGTGAGTAAAAAGGTTCTAACACCAATCTGTCAATAGTTCCATTAACAGTAATATCCATGCCACTTGCACTAAGCATTTGTGCATGCAAGT
The DNA here is from genome assembly GCA_964495235.1 of uncultured Dysgonomonadaceae bacterium. Taxonomy (GTDB): domain Bacteria; phylum Bacteroidota; class Bacteroidia; order Bacteroidales; family Dysgonomonadaceae; genus UBA2632. The sequence goes on from CAZBVD010000027.1 coordinate 3,215, forward strand.
CAAATTTATCGGTGGGTGTGTCGGTGCTTATATCTGCTACTATATCACTATTGATATAACTTCCTGTAAAATTGATGTTACTATAATTATGATCTTTGTATTTCAATGCCGATATACTACCACTGGCAGTAACGCTAATGGGCTTGTCCTTCATCTGTTTCACCTTCGCATTAATGTTGGCAGACACCGAATCGAGACCTAAATCTTCGCCCAATATCATAGCAGTTCTCAGGTTATTGGTTACCAAACGTCCATCAAAAGTGAAGTCGCTAAAAGGCTTAGGAATACCTCCTATCCCCGAAATTCTAATACTACCAGGCTTAGTTCTGAAAAGACCATTAATATTTAATCGTTTTAAAGTACCTTTTGCTGTGAGTTTCAAATCTAAATTGCCTAATGCTTTCACTTGGTCGGGCAATACAGTTTCTGTGCCCCCTATTTTCATAAATGCATCCAAGTCGGCTTGAGTAGTACGAAGCTCTTTCAAATCTATCGCCATATCGGCATTCTCATACTTAGAATAATCTTCTATATGGCCTGCTAAATCAATTTTTGTGGAAGTTCCATACTCCACAATAAACTTTGTAATATCTGCTTGAGGCAAATGTCCATTGAGGTTAGCATCAAGCTTTAGGGACTTGTTAAGATGAGCAAACTGTGGCGAGAACATAGCAATATCTGCTGGGTTGATGTTATCGCTCTTCACATCAATGGCAAACTCTTGTGTTTTTAGGCAATAAACAATATCGGCTGCTTTTATCTCTGTTGTATTTAATTTAAGAGATAACTTATCAACATTAATCCTAGCATCCTTAGACCTTATCCTACTCGACTTTATATGATGTAGTGTGAGTCCAGAGGTTTCCTTGAGAGATAAATTCCTGATGGTAGCATCAAGTTTATTAATATCTATAGAGGGTGCTTTTAGGCGTGCATTTAAATCATATACATTAATATGGCTTGCATTAAAAACACCAGGCGTTGTAGGCTCAGATTGAATATTATAATGAGCAATACCATTTTTCAAACTCACATTGTCAAACCTAATCACCATTGGGTTGGGATTGGGCTCTTTGGGCACGGTATCTTTACTTGCAAAAGCATCAATAATAAACTGAAAATTGAAAGTAGTGTCGGGAGTCTCCTTGTAGATATTAGCAGTAAAGTTTTCAAGATTCACAGTGTAAAACTGTAGTTTGTTGTTGAGCAACCCAAGGGGGTTGAACCTCACATCCAATCGTCCAGCAAAAAGCAGCGTGTCTTGGTTTTGGTCTTCCACATATAAGTCGCGCAACCTTACACTATTGAGCAATTGCAAATTGATATTGCCAATTGTGGCCTCTGTATTTAACAGGGGCTTTATCTTGCCTAAAGCAAAATCTTTTGCCTTGTTTTGTACAAAAGGTATGCTCAGTGTTATAAATATAATAATATTTAGCAACACTATTGACACAACAGTTATTGCAAATATTCTTAGTACTTTCAGGAAGATTTTCATCGTTCAGTATTTTTCTTCTTCAATTATATGCAATTATACAAAAAAAAGCAATTGCAATGAGTGTTTCAAACCACCTTTAACCAAATACAAGCAGATAAAGTAGTTATTAATATTTATATGGGTAATAAAAAGGGTTCATTTGAGGTTTTCCCATTCACTCCATACTCTTTTAACTTTTCATTCCTTCCGTTTCCACAACAACGAACTATCTCCATAACTCAAAAAGCGAAAATCGTTTTGCATAGCAAAATCATAAATTGTGCGCCAATCATCACCCACAAATGCCGATACAAGCAACAGCAAAGTACTTTGAGGTTGATGAAAGTTGGTAAGCAATGCATCAATAAACTTAAACTGATATCCTGGTGCTATCATTATTTGTGTGGATGCTATCAAAACACTCAAATTGTTTTGTTTCATATATGCAAGAATACCCTCTAGAGATTCTTTTGGGGTATATTTATTATTATCATCATGGTAAGGTTCCCACTGCTTTACAGCAATATTATCGGGAGACAAAATCTTGCCTTTCAGTATTTTCACTCCAATATAATACAAGCTTTCAATGGTGCGCAACGATGTTGTGCCCACAACAATCAGTTTATTTTGGTTGGCAATCATTTTCTCAATAGTATTACGCTCCACAGAAATGAATTCTGTGTGCATTTCATGCTCCCCAATTTGCGCTGCTTTAACTGGTTTAAAAGTTCCTGCTCCTACATGTAAAGTCACCTCAGCGCAAGTAATATTCTTATTGCTCAATCGTTGTAATACATCGTCGGTAAAATGCAATCCTGCTGTTGGCGCAGCCACCGAACCCTCTATTTGAGAGTACACAGTTTGATAGGTATTTTCGTCGCTCGCTTCTGTTGGTCTGTTCAAATAAGGAGGAATGGGCAAATTACCAGCAATCTCCAACAATTCCGAAAAAGTATATGATGCATTGTCCCAACAAAACTCTATTTGATGCTCTTGCCCTTTCGTCGATATTTTTGTTGCGCTAAGCGTTACATCGCCTCCATCTCCAGAGAGAGCCAAAGCCAAAGGTTCATCTTTCCATTTTTTAGCATTACCCACCATACATTTCCAAACATTAGTGGACGTTTGCTCAAAACTTTGCGCATAATCTTTGGGTAAGTGGGGCGACAAACAAAAAATCTCTATGGTAGCACCTGTTGTTTTTTTAAAAAGCAAACGCGCATGAATAACCCTCGTATTGTTAAACACCATTAAGCTATTGGCTGGCAACAACTCGGGTAGTTCAAAAAAACCTTGCACCTTTGCTACTCCACTGCTGTAATGCAATAGTTTTGATTGATCTCTTTTACCAAGCGGATATTTAGCAATCCTTTCATCAGGCAGATGATAGTTATATTCAGAAATAGAGATAGATTCTACTGTTTTATTTTCCATTTTTTAAGCTTTACACCTTCATCTATTGTTTTAATTCATGATGAAAATCCAACAAAATTAGTCAACTTTGCAACTAAGACAAAATAAAACTAATGAAACGCGTTTTGAATAGCAAAAAAACTCCGTTTCACTCAACATAAACATTATGCGTAACATACAAATTGGCGACACCATCAGATTTCTCAACACTGTAGGTGGTGGAATCGTTAAAGGATTTCAAAGCAAGAACATAGTAATAGTAGAAGACGAGCATGGATTCGACTTCCCTGTAATGGTAAGCGAATGTATAGTAGTGAGAGATGCCGAGAGCAAAAAGCTACAAAACACAGAGGTTAAAGAGGAAATTGTGAATACAGCCAATACTCCTAAAGTTGCGGCTATAGAAGACAATGAACCTGAAGAGACTCTCTCGGGCGAGAAGATAACAACGTGCTTGGTGTACTTGCCAACAGACATTAAAACACTATCGACCACCACTTTTGAATGTTTTTTTGTAAACGATAGCAACTACTATCTATTTGCAAACTACATGAGCCGCAAAAACAACTCATGGATAACTAGATATAGCGGACTTATTGAGCCTAATACTCAGTTATTTATAGAAGAGTTTGACAAAGCTGACCTCAACGATCTTGAGCAAGTGTGTGTGCAATATGTAGCTTTTAAACACAATAAGCCATATACACTAAAGAGTCCTGTGTCTGTTGAGCTTAGAATAGACACCGTGAAATTTTACAAACTACACAGTTTTAAAGAAAACGACTACTTCAACGATGATGCTCAAGTGTACTATATCACACGAAAAGATGTTCCTGAACGCGAAATGTTAATTTCCAACGAAGACATTCAGAGAGCCATAAGAGAGAAAGATGCTCCTCAACGTCGTCCTCGCATTCAAAGAGTTGCAAAGAAGCAAGAAGATATACTAGAGATAGATCTACACATTAATGAGCTTTTAGATACCACCGCTGGTATGTCTAACAAAGACATGCTTGATTATCAAATGAGCAAGTTTCATGAGGTGATGAAAGAAAACAAAAACAACAAGAAAAGAAAAATTGTATTTATTCATGGCAAAGGCGATGGCATTTTGAAGCAAGAGATATACAAAGCAATTAAAAGAGATTACAAAAAAGTAGATTGTCAAGATGCATCTTTTCAAGAGTATGGATATGGGGCAACTATGGTAGTAATTAAATAAACTTTCGTAATAAATGGATTAATACTGCGTTACCCTCATTTTTGAATCAGTCGTTTACTAAAGTAAACTCCCTAACTTCAAAAGTCTTGTTTTAATCCATTTATCAAATAAGATTTAAGTGTAACTTATTAAAATATACAACCAACGGAAACAAAACTGAATAAAAAAATGAAAAAAACAATTATCATTCTCTCCACCATATTATTAATGTATAGCTGCAATGTAATGGAGCAAATTGGAGGAGCTTACAACCTCATGCAATGTAAGTATGATTACAACTCTATTAGTAATGTGCAGTTAGCAGGGATCGATTTAGGCACAGCAAAATCACTTTCAGTATTAGAGATTGCCTCTCTCACCACCATACTTTCTGGCGGTACTTTACAAAACATACCCTTCTCAATGGTTTTGAACCTTGATGTGAAAAACCCAAACGAAAAAGCAGCAGCTTTTTTAAATGGAATGGACTACATGATTGAGCTAAACGATATGGAGTTTACGAGCGGAAAACTTGATGTTCCTGTTCGCATAGAAGCAGGCGGGTCGCAAGTAGTTCCACTTTCAATTGGAGTAGATATCATGAACTTAATGAACAGATACTCTAAGAGCAAAGTATCGTCAGAGATGAGTCGTTTTCTTGGTATCTCACCTGGCCAAACAAAAGTAACTCTAAAACTATGGCCAAAGGTGTTGATTGGAGACGTTCCCATCAAATCGCCAACTCATATACCAGTTACATTTCTTGTGGGCAAAAAATAAAGATAATATAACTACTTTAAAAAAACAGTCATAAATATAATTATTCATCTTATAACACTAAAGACATGTTTATAATCGGTATTGCCGGGGGCTCGGGCTCAGGAAAAACAACACTAGTTAACTCAATCTTAAAACGCGTGCCTTATGATCAAATTTCTATTATCACACAAGATTCGTATTACAAAGATAGTGGCCATTTGCCTATGGAGCAACGCAAAGAACTTAATTTCGACCACCCCGACTCTATTGAATGGGATTTACTACTAAGCGATATTCAGAAACTAAAAACGGGACAAGCTATTGAATCGCCCACCTATTCATACATCACTTGCACCCGTCAAGATGAAACCATTCGTGTAGAACCCAAAAAAATACTTCTTATAGAGGGTATTCTTATCTTCACTTATCAGCAACTGTGTGAGGAGATGGATATGCGCATATACCTTGAAGTAGATGCCGATCATAGACTGTCGCGCATCATAGAACGCGACATGGAGTCGCGTGGACGAACAGCACAAGATGTTATAGAGCGCTACTACAAAACTGTGCGCCCTATGTACGAAGAGTTTATCAAACCTTCGCGTGCTCAAGCCGATATGCTTGTTGTGGGTGGCGGATTGAATGTGGCAGCAGCCGAGTTTATATCGTCGGCAATAACTGGTAAATTGTAGAAAGAGTTAAAAGCTGCTCCCTGTATACCGCATATAGAGCCGTTGCATGAAACGGCTCTAGTTTACTGTCACCCTTTGATATTGTTGTCTGTATGGGCTTAAGATTTGAAACATGTAACACCCTGCACAATGACCTCTTAGTATTACAAAAAATAATTGTATACGCGCTGAATATCATACTATCCAACAGTCACTAACCATTATCTTTCCCATATCCATACCCATATCCATGTTGTGGGTGCTTCACATCATTTATAACCAAAAGCATATTTTTCAACTTGCCCTGCGTCATAAGGCCATTAGCAAATTTAAGGTTCATCTTGCTAGAATAATTCGCACGGCACAGATACACATTTGCATCGACAAATCGATTTATAACAAGGGTGTCCGAGACCGAAGCAACAGGAGCACTATCCACAATGATGTAATCAAACATATCCCGCAATTTTTTTATTGCTCCATCAAGTGTGTGGCGCGATAACAACTCAGCAGGGTTGGGCGGAATAGGTCCAGCCGGCATTACCCATAAATACTTGCTATATGTAGTGGTGTTAATCACTTTTTCAATATCTTCTTGATAGCCCGATAAGTAAGTCGACAATCCAGTATCATTTGGAATGTTTATATACGTATGTAAAGATGGCAATCGTAAGTCCATCCCCATTAGCAGCACCTTTTTGCCCAATAACGCAAGACTAAGAGCAGTATTAATAGCAACAAAGGTCTTACCCTCGCCTGGTATAGTTGATGTAAATACTACTACTTGATCATCAGGTGCAAGCGATAATGTTAAATTAATACGTATCATGCGAAAAGCTTCGTCTAGCTCAGTAGTAGCATTTTCAGATACGGCTATGTTACCCATCTCTTCTATATCTTTGTGAGTAGGTATTTCACCTAATATAGGTAATTGAGTCAATCTATCAACATCGTCACGCGTGCGTATTTTATATTGTATTAGATCCAACAGATATATCACAACCACAGGAAGCAATAATCCTATTAGTAAACCTGCCAACAGTAAAATCTTCTTCTTCGGATGCACCATTCCCGCTACAGATGCACTATCTACCTTTATTGCATTATTAGTAGTAGCAGCCAATGCAAGTGAGTTTTCTTCGCGCTTTTGCAAGAGTAATGTATATAGGCGAGCTTTAATTTCCTGTTCGCGTGCAATTTCGGAAAACTGACGCTCCTGCTTTGGTACATTGCCAATCTTACCGCTATATATACGCACTTGGTTGGCTATATTTCTCCGCTCAATACTCAAACCCTCCATCACACTCGCTATAGATGCATTGATGCTATTGCGCAACGACTGTATCTGCTGGTTCATCTTTACCATTGCCGGATTGTTTTCCGCTATACTTTTCGACAAACGCTTGCGCTCTGCCAACAGTTTGTTGTACTCATTGCTTGTTGCAGCCAGCGTAACATCTTTTATCCCAATATTAGTAGGCACAGGTGTGCCATCATTAGCAGGGTCTTTCACATATTCATTTAAGCTGCTTACTATACTCAATTGGGTTTCAGCCTGAACCAATAGCTGTTCGTACCTACTGCTGTTTTGCATATTGCGCATTAAGTCAACATCTAAATCGGTCATGCCGTGCTCTAGCTTATACTGCTCCACAACCCCCTCAGCACTACTCAACTCACGGTCTATTATCTCTAGCCTACTACTTATAAAATCTCTTGTATTCCTAGCCTCTTCGTTTTTATCTTCAATACTCTTATAATTATACACATCTATCAAAGCATCTAAAAAATCGATTCCCTTCTGGGCATGTGGTGTATTCAACGACAAAATTATTATTGACGATAACTTATCTACACGTTCAATCTCCAAACCTCCTCTATACCTAGCAACTGTTCTTCTTGAAGGATTAATGTTTATCTTCAGTGGTTTGTAGTAAGGCTCAGCACCTTCACGCAAAGCGAAGCTGATAAAGCCATGTGGCGTATTCAAGACTCCGGGCAGCTGGGTCAATCTCGCATCATACTCCTTATCGCCAATAGTACCCAACACCGATATACTCATATCCTCATTCAGCTTAGCAGTAAACTGAATATTATGTCGCAGTGTATCTAACCCACTATCATTCATAGTAATAATAAACGGACTATCGGTGTACATATCTACTGATTTAAACCTACCCTCCACAATATACATTGTATGTAAGTTTAATTTATCAACTACTGAACGCACCAACGACACCGAACGCATTACAAACGTCTCATTGGTTAAACTACTTACACCACCCATGCCCGACAAACCTAGATTACTAAGATTTCCAGCCCATGCACTTCTACCATCCATTTCATGTTTGAATAGTACGGTAGATCTCACACTATATATAGGTACAGTATATCTCACATACGTCATTACCAATATCAATACCGCCACCACACTCACCAAAAACCACTTCCAGTATCTCAGGTAGCGAAACAGAATATCCAAAACAGATGTTTCATTTCCATCATTTTTCATAGTATCAAACTTCGGTTGAAAAGATGATTTATTTCCACTCGTAAAACTAACAATTACAATAGATGTGTGATATCTAGCATTTGCATCTAAATTAACAACAGATACAATTCAGGTTGTAGTAAGTGTAATTATCAGATTGAATGAATGCTTTATATTTTTTCACACACCAAAGATAATGAATAAAACAATGTATATAATAATAATATGCTTAAATTGAAAGAGACATTGTAGTGTACACGTATTTTTTCTTTGCCATTTGCACATCTTGATTAATGCGATGCGCTGATGCAGATTTGAGACGTACACAAAAAGAGAACCCTACGTATATATATATGAATAGAAGTGTTTCATGAATGAGAGATTTTGTGAAATCTCTCTACAGTTAATTTCCCTATTAACTTTTAACTTCAAAGACCATTCTACTGCGCGAAGCAACCACACCCTCGCTTGTTACCAACTTAAACATGAAATCGTTTTCGGCCACCTCTTCATAATGCACAGTACCTTTGTCGCCAAAGTTGAGCTCCCTCAAAAAGTTTATCTCCACACGTTTTAGCCTGCGTTTAGAATAAAAATCGAGCGAGAAAACATTACAAGAAGCCTCTAAATACTTAAGAAAATTGGTGTGAACATTCAAATCAATATCACTATACCTCACTTCAAACCCATTGGCCACTTGCCCCTCCACATCGCGTATTTTACCAGCAGGTTCCATAGGAATATCTTCCTCTATAATATGTTTATCTAAATCTGGAACATTGTCCATGGGCATACTTCTACGTGTGTCTAAATCTAACACTGCCCACGTTATAGCTGCATAGCCTATTACCCCCTTATTCCCGTTTTCAGATTCAATGGTTAATCTAAAATTACGCGATGTGAATACATTGCCCACATCTCTTACCCAAGTTTCTACAGATAACTTGTCACCCACTGTGGGTATAGTATCTATTTCCATGGCAAAACGCGAAATAACCCACGAGTAATTCTTTGCATGCAAATCTACTATGCCAAGCCCCTGCTCGTTGGCATTCTTTCCCGAAGCATCCACAATTATGTCTGCCAATACAATAGGCGATATGTTGCCTTGAAAATCTACGTGTCCCGAATCTATTATATAATCGTATTTTGCTGGTTGTTTCATCTCTATAATTTAATTGTATCTATAATATATCTGTTTAATAGCAATAAATACACATATACAATGCTAGTTATTATTATTAATAGGGCAAAGGTAATAAAAGTTGCAAATAATGAATAGGGTACTTAGCCTGTTTTTCTTGGTGGCAGTATTATCTTTAAAGTTAAAAATTAAGACGTTCTGATATTGTAGAGACACAATGCTTTGCGTCTTGAACAAACTGTAACTGCTAGATTACCATCGTAGGGCGTTCCCTCGAGCTTGTCGAGTGGATAGCCGCAATGCGCACAAAGGAACCTCTAGCCAAGATACAAAGAGCTGAAGGATTTAAGAGCACAATACTTACCTAGATGGACTAGTCAATCCCCCATCAATTGCTCTGTTTTCAGCCAACGTCATCAATAGCCCTCTGATAATGCAATATATCATTAAAACTAAGAATGGGATTACAACGGTTTATACTGTCATAATTCATAGACTTCTAGGTTAGATTGTTGTTCAAAAAACTCAAATATTCTTTATGCGGTTCTATACAAGTTATTGTGTGGATATAATTATACATCTAATTTTTCTATGCAAAATAAAGAAATACCACTTTAAATGACGCGGATATCTTATTAAAAAAATGTGAGTCACGACAGTAAAATAAAGAGTGAGTTTAAATTTTGTGTGAGCTTGAGATAATCAATCAATCCACTTTGATTAACTTGATTGTGAATATTTGTTGCTAAATTTAGTTTATAGAACACCATATTGGTGTTAAACCTAAACACTATCTCTCGCTCAATATCTTCTTAAAAACAGCTGTCCTCATATCTTGTCAATATTAACAAAAATAACTGAGCAACGGCAGACATGCAACATGCTGTTTATCTAGAAATTAAAATTTAATATTATTATTACATATGAAGAAAAAAAATAGTTGTTACCAAGTTATTTAAAAACAGCACGTCTTTTAAAATTCGTGCGCACCAATACGTTTTAAAACAACATGTATTTTAAAATTCGTAGATTTCAAGTCAGGTTTTATATTTATATTATTTTACATATGGTTCCGCCAATCGGTCCAAAAACTGAAAATAAACCTCAAAATGGTATTTTTTCAACTTAAAAGCATCTGTTTTCACCTTAAATCCATTTCACTTCAATTGATTTCTGGAAGAAAAATGTCAAAACAAACTCATTTCACCATAAATTCTCTACAAAAACAATGTATTTGTCCAATAAGTTTTAAAACAGTATTGTTTTAAAACTTATGACCAACCAATACAACATTTAAATTCAATTTATTGGACGACGTGAACATCGCGATTTATTTTTTATACATGTAAAAAGTTTGAAATAATCTCATTTCATCATTTTTCCGTATAGCGATAGGCTGAAATTATTTCATTTCAAGGTTTCTTCATGTGGAGTTGAATCGGACTTATTTCATTTCATCAATTAAACGTTCATGTATGAGTTGGAATTATTTCATTCCATTATTTCATTATTCGTGTATAAATGGAAATAAATTTATTTTTTGAGATATGCCTCACCTGCAATATCATGTATTCTCATTATTTTTATAATTTTCATTAAACATAGCGACAGCGGTCCGCTTCTAGAAAGCTATAGTTGGCATTCTAAAAAATTTGCTCTAAGCGGCGTGCAAGATTCGGGATAAATGTTGTGAGATGCGGAGTTCAATCCATACTATAGTCTTCCGAAACATGATTGTTTAACACATTACTGTTTATATACACAAAACAATATTTTCTACGTAATGTTACATCTACAAATATACATTGTATAGAATGATAGAGTTATGATAAAGAAAAAAATAATAGTTATTGGTTGTGGCTTTGGTGGTCTTCAGCTTATCAAACATTTAAAGAAAAATACATTCGATATGTTATTGATTGACAAAGTGAATCACCATCAGTTCCAACCGCTATTTTATCAAGTTGCAGCATCGCAAATAGAACCTGCCACTATCTCCTTTCCATTACGAAAGATTTTTCAGAACCGTAAAGATGTTCGTATTCGCCTCACAACGGTAGAAGCTGTAAACGAGAAGGAGAAGGTGGTGGAAACACCAATTGGCTCATTTGCCTATGATTATCTGATTATTGCAACTGGCTCAAAAACAAACTATTTCAATAATAAGGAGATTGAGGAAAATGCTTTGAGCTTGAAATCTACGTACAAGGCTATGAGCATACGCAACAAAACATTGATGAATTTTGAGAAAATTTTATCCAACCCTGATAATGATGGTCTATATAATATTGTAATTGTGGGTGGCGGTGCAACGGGTGTTGAGTTGGCAGGTGCTTTTGCTGAAATGAAGAAAGAGGTGCTGCCAAAAGACTATCCAAATATTCTGGCTAGCAAAGTAAATGTTTATCTGCTCGAAGGTAGTAATCATACGTTATCGGCAATGAGTGCTTATGCACAAAAAAACTCGGAAAAGTATTTGGTGAAAATGGGCGTAATAGTAAAGACAGGGGTACTTGTTGATGGGTACGACGGTAAAGTTGTGACAT
>CAZBVD010000028.1:0-14535 GCA_964495235.1 uncultured Dysgonomonadaceae bacterium
TTTGAATTAACCAATAGGTTTAGTGGAAAAATGTAAATAAAAGTGCAGAATGTTTACTTCATTGTTTTTTTATAACTGGCTTTGTTAGCTATAAACAGGTGTAACTAATATAATTACGCTCTTTTATTGAGAGAAAGAATGCGTGTGAAACTTTTCTCAAATTTTTTTCTTTTTCTCCTTCTTTTTCTCTTCTATTTGAGATGGGCAACTATTATGCTACCTTTTTCTCCCTATCTATGTTTTACAACTCTCTAAAAGAGTATATCATTCTTCTCATAGTTTCTTTGTGTTTATATTCGTTTTCAGAGAGTGTCCAACTTGTTATTTGATAGTATCTATTTTTGCCCTCAATGTATGCCAATGAATAAAATATATCAAGATTATCAACTCTTGCTTTTATTGTTACTAGTTTTGCAGATAAGTTGTTTATAGTAGTGAATAGAACCTCAGATTTTATCATTGAAGGAATTTCCAATTCAAAGCCATCTAACATCAGTTAGGTAAAACCATGAATATCTTTAGAATAGTAGTGAGATAAGTCATTCTCATCAAGAGCTTCATATACTTCAGACTTTGCATCATCAGTTACAATTATATATAACTCTTTCCGTAAATTACCGTATTGGAAAGATGCATCATCATTCAGGTCGTTTCTTTTCTTTAAATGTGAAGGAACTGTCAATGAGTACTTATTGTCGATAGATATTGTTTTTTCTTCATCCGATTCCTGACATGAAGATAAAAAGATAGCTGCTAAGAAAATTAAAATAAATTTTTTCATAGTGTCGTAGTATTAAATTTAATAGTAAGTATTATAAGCTCCACAAAGATAAAAAACATTAATGACGCTCTTTGTAAACATCTTTATAAAACGATTGTTTTAGATTTATTTTTCTAATTCATCATTTATTATAATCGTCGTTCAGATTCTTGTTTTTATAATTTTTTACTATCTTTGATTCGTAATTGAAAATTAACAATAGAAATAATATAACACAACATGATATTAAAATTTTCACTTGTATCCGATGAGGTTGCAGATTTTAAAAGAGAGATACAGATTGATGGTGATAGCACCTTTTTAGATTTGCATAATGCAATTATCGAATGTACTGGTTACGACGAAGCAGAGCTAACTGCCTTCTTTTTATGCGACGATTGGTGGAAAAGAAAACAAGAGATAACTTCTGTTGAAGTTGATACCTACTCTGATGAAGACAATTTTGTGATGGAGGATGAAACTCTGTCGGACTGGTTAGACGAAGAGAAGCAAAAACTGATGTTTGTATTTGACTACGAAGGTGACCGTGGTTTTTATATGGAGCTATCGGAAATGATATTGGGCAAATACCTGTCTAAACCTACTTGCACTAACAAAAAAGGAACACCACCTGCTCAGTTTTTAAAAGAAGAAGAGCCAATAAAACCAGTTGTATCATCTGTACCTGTAATACCTATACCCGAAGATGATGAAGACGACGAGGAAGAGAATGATGACGCTTTTTATGGCGATGATGATTTTAACGAAGACGAGATTGATATGGATGGTTTTGAGGGAGTGGATGAGGGCGACATTGATTTAGATATCCCAGAAGATACTGATTTAATGTAAATGAAAAAACTAATCGTTATCCTAGGACCAACAGGTGTAGGTAAAACGGATTTAAGTATTGAGCTTGCCAATCATTTGCAATGTCCTATAATCTCGGCTGACTCTCGACAAATATACAAAGGATTATCTATTGGTACTGATGCACCTACTAAACAGCAACTACAAAGAGCAAAACACTATTTTATAGGCACTCTGTCTGTTGAAGACTACTTTAGTGCCAGTGAGTTTGAAGATAAAGCCATTGAGTTGCTTGCTGAGTTGCACAAAAGCAACAATCATGTGATAATGTCGGGAGGATCTATGATGTATATAGATGCTGTGTGTAAAGGAATAGACGATATACCCACCATAGACCCAATATTGCGCAAAGAACTGATGAGCCAATATGAGAAGGAGGGGCTAGACTCTATAAGGATGCAACTGAGGATGCTCGACCCGTTGTTTTACAATCAAGTAGATTTGAAAAATCATAAACGTGTAATTCATGCACTTGAAGTGTGTATTATGACAGGCAAGCCCTATTCGTCGTTGCGAACCAATAAAGTAAAAGAGCGTTCCTTTGAGATTGTTAAAATTGGCTTAACTAGGCCCCGAGAACAACTGTATGCTAGAATAAATGCGCGTGTTGATCAAATGATTGAGAAAGGATTGGTGGAAGAAGCGCGCAGTTTTTACTCCTACAAACATCTCAACTCACTAAACACAGTTGGCTACAAAGAACTGTTTATGCACTTTGATGGCCATTGCACCCTGGAGTTTGCTATAGACAAAATAAAACAACACTCGCGCAATTATGCACGTAAACAGCTAAGTTGGTTTAATAGAAGCAACGATATACATTGGATAGACTTGTCGGATGAGACTATAGATGCAAAAGAAACTATTCTTAACAAAATATAGTTAATGTGAAATGGTTTTTGCTTGTTGCAATCTAGAGTGTGAACTGATTGCATTCATGATTGTTTATTATATAGCTATAAGAGAGCTACACTACATTTAAGCCTTTTATTATAAAGACTTAATTACACCAAAAGTTAAAACAACAAGCAATGAAAACATCATACCTACCAATAGACCCCGATTTTTTTGATATGTTTGAAAATGAAATAAAGAAAGATTCAATTAGAGTAGTGTACTTTGGCCATGGTACAGCCCTGGAAGAAGTAAACGGTAAAGCTGAAGCTATTATAAAAGAAAACGGAAATGAGTATTTCATTAAATATCTGTCTGATAAAAAAGTGAGAGTCGACCGTATTATTGTTTATAATGGCAAGCCTGGTCCTGCTTTTGATGAGTATGATGCTTATGCCCTAGAATGTTTATCGTGCAAAGCAGGTTATGAAGAATAGAAATCGTGCAAAGAGAATTACTTTAAAGAGTATCTGTTTATTTTTTATCTTTACTATAGTTTTATGCATTATCAAAGCATAAAAACATGTTTTTTGTGAAAACACTATATTAATACTTTGATTATTTACTTATTATATGGCTCTCAGACAACAACAAAACCTAAAACAAACTCAACGACTATCTCCTCTGCAAATGCAGATGATTAGGCTTATTGAGCTTAACTCAATAGAGTTGGAAGATAGAATAAAAAAAGAGATGGAAGAAAATCCCGCTCTTGACGAAGGATTGGAAGATGATGAAAGCGACAATGAGTTTAAAAACACCGATGATGATTATGCAGAGCCGCTTTCGGAGGAAGAGCTAGTGAAAGGCGATTATACATCGGATGAAGATATGCCCGATTATCGTTTAACTTCAAACACCTCTACTAGCTTCCAACAGCCCACAATAGACTTTGCCCTCTCTGCCGACTCCTCATTGCATCAGTCTTTGTTAGATCAAATAAAACTGCGCAAACTAAATGAGAAGGAGCTAAAGATTGCTGAGTATATTATTGGCAACTTAGATGATAATGGATATTTAGAGAGTTCGTTGCAGTCTATCTCCGACGACCTTATCTTTCAGCTAAATATAGATACTACAATAGAGAGTATAAAAAAGGTGTTAGAAGAAATACAAGATTTAGAACCTGCCGGAATAGGTGCTCGCAATTTGCAAGAATGCCTTTTGCTACAACTGAACAAGATGAATGAAACACCAAGCAGACTAAATGCTAAACTAATATTAGAAGAATATTTTTCAGAGTTTACAAAAAAACATTACGATAAGATAAAGCAGCAGCTTAATATCTCGCACGATGATTTGCGTGATGCAGTTGACTCTATAATCTCGCTTAACCCTAAACCTGGCAATATATGGGTAGACTCTATACAAATGGCTATGGCCAACATTACACCCGATTTTATAGTGCAAGTAGAGGAGCAAGAGATATTTATGTGGCTCAACAATAGAAATATTCCAGCACTAAGTGTAAATAAGGAGTTCTCTGAAATGATGAAGGGGTATGTAGAGAATAAGAAGAGCATGTCGGACGATAACAAACAAGCACTTGTTTTTATGAAACAAAAGGTAGATTCGGCACGCTGGTTTATAGATGCTATAAAGCAACGCCAAAATACTCTACACGATACAATGCAAGCTATTATTGATTTGCAAAAAGAGTTTTTTATTACAGGCGAAGAAACTACTCTCAAGCCAATGGTGCTAAAAGATGTGGCAGAAAAAACGGGATACGATATTTCCACCATATCGCGTGTGAGCAATAGCAAATATGTGGAAACAGAGTATGGTATATATCCGCTTAAGTTCTTTTTCTCTGAGGCTATGCAAACAGATGATGGCGAAGATATATCGTCGAGAAAGATAAAAATATTTTTAAAAGAGAAAATAGAAAGCGAAGATCCATCTAAACCATTGACAGACGAACAAACCACAAAAATGCTAAACGATAGAGGTTATGTCATAGCCCGGCGTACTGTTGCTAAATATAGAGAACAATTGGGCATTCCTGTAGCGCGGTTAAGAAAAAAGTTATAACTTTGAAGTTGAAACAAAACAAATGAAGCAATTTTCACGATTTATATCTACTGTTTTTATGCCACTCTTTATGCCTGCATATAGTGTGGCCCTACTATTTATATATACCCATTTTAGCTATGTGTATGCAGGGCATTTCTTTGCTTTGCTTATACCCACAATATTATTTACCTTTTTGCTCCCAGGCACATTAATATATGCAATGGAGCGAATAGGAGTAATTTCAGATTTATCACTTCCGTATCGTAGCGATAGGTTTGCACCTTATGCAGTAACGGTACTTAGTTTTACATTTCTTATATACTATTTTTTTAAGCTTGGTCTTCCAACATGGTTTTTAATGATGATTGGTTCGTCAATTGTGGTAATGTTAATAGCCACTGTTATTACACTGTGGTGGAAAATAAGTGCTCATATGTTTGGTGTTGCTGGCCTTCTTGGTGGAGTAATGGCTGTGTGTTATTTTGTGGAAGAGACTAATCCAACTTTTCTCTTTATGCTTCTATTTGTGATAGCTGGCATGGTGGGCACTTCTCGAATAATACTCAAGAGGCATACACCTGCCCAAGTATATGCAGGCTTTCTTTTAGGCTTTACAGTCTCCTTCTTAGGTGTGTGGTTAGGTTCGTGAAAAAGATTCATTGCAATATCTAAATAATTTACTATATTTACAGTATTGTTAAGTAACAAATTTATAAAAAGAACTAGATTATGAAATTTCCTGAAAATTTAAAGTATTCAAAAGATCACGAGTGGATTCTTGTTGATGGAGACAAAGCCACAGTTGGTATTACCGATTTTGCACAAAGCGAATTGGGTGAGATAGTATATGTTGATGTTACTACTGAAGGAGACACCATCGATAAGAATGAAGTGTTTGGTAGTATAGAGGCTGTAAAAACAGTCTCAGACCTAATTCTTCCTGTAACTGGCGAGGTGTTAGAGTTTAACGAAGAGCTTGAAGACTCACCCGAACTTGTTAATACTGATCCTTATGGTAAAGGATGGATTATTAAAATATCTGTGGAAGATGCAGCTGAATTAGACGATTTGCTTGATGCAGCAGCCTACAAAGAATTTATTGAGAAATAAACACTCAAAACACTCACAAAGATAATGTCTAAAAAGAAATCGTTGATGCGGTTGTCTTTTTAGACATTCTTTTTTATAGCTGCCTCGTTGGCGGCTTTTCTTTTACCATATCATTGGTAAGTTGGGTGAATTTGATTATTTTTGAAGACTGTTTTTTTAGTCTAAACAGATTGTAAATTGCAGTTTGAATAAATTCAAAACCAATACAACAAAAATAAATTATGAAACCATTAGTAAGTATTATAATGGGCAGTACATCAGATTATCCTGTAATGGAAAAGGCTGCCAAGTTTCTCGACGATATGAATATCCCTTTCGAGATAAATGCCTTATCGGCACATCGTACTCCCGAAGCAGTAGAGAAATTTGCGAAAAATGCAAAGGTCAACAATATTAAAGTAATTATTGCAGCAGCGGGTATGGCCGCTCATCTGCCTGGTGTGATTGCTTCAATGACTACGATACCTGTAATTGGGGTTCCCATAAAAGCAACACTGGATGGAATGGATGCTCTCTTAGCAATTGTTCAAATGCCTCCTGGTATTCCTGTTGCTACAGTTGGTATCAATGCATCGCTCAATGCAGCCATATTGGCATTGCAGATATTGGCTACAGACAATAAAGAATATCAAGCTAAGCTTACAGAATATAAAGAAGGATTGAAAGACAAGATAACTCAAGCAAACAGAGAACTGTCTGAGGTTAAATTTAAAAACAAAACAAATTGAGCACAACAAATACATCTACTTCTATGAGCCTAGAAGAGATAAAATCTATTATAGAGCTAGAAGCGCAAGCAATACGAAATATACCTGTAAACGATAAATACATAAAAGCTGTTGATATTATTGTGGAACAAGTGCACAATAAGAATGGCAAGGTTGTAGTGAGTGGGATGGGAAAGGCGGGCCAAATTGGTCAAAACTTGGCCACTACATTCTGTTCTACGGGCACACCTGCTATATTTTTACATCCAAGCGAAGCGCAACATGGCGATTTGGGTATTTTGCAACGCAACGATATTTTATTGATGATAACCAATTCTGGCAAAACACGCGAGATAGTTGAACTGCTAGATTTAGCACGCAATATGTATGCCAATATTCCAATTATAGTAATTACTGGCAATAAGGATAGCTTGCTTGCAAATGAAGCCAATGTAAGCTTGTTTACAGGTCACCCCGATGAGGTGTGCCCACTGAAACTTACACCCACCACATCTATAACGGTGATGACTGTGATAGGAGACCTATTGGTAATAGAAACAATGAAGCGCATTGGTTTTGATGAGATAGAATATGCCAAAAGACATCATGGTGGATACCTTGGAAGTGTATCACGGTCTAGAAGTAGAACACTTGATAAGAAGGATTGTCACTAGAAAAGAAAATCATTGTTATTCAAGTTTAACTGATAATAAATCAAAAAGTGAAATGAAACAAAAAAAGATATTAGCACTAAGTTTTTTATTGTGTTTTTGTGTTTATAACGCATTTGCGCAGAGTATATTCATTCATGGTAATAAAAATGATTCTATATATCATGATAGCTGGATAGATTTGAATAAAAACAATAAAAAAGATGTCTATGAAGATATTACTGCTGACCTAAATAGTAGAATTGATGATTTATTATCTCAAATGACTTTAGATGAGAAGACATGTCAAATGGTTACTTTGTATGGCTATGGACGTGTTGCTAAAGACGAACTACCTACTGCTGAGTGGAAAAACGCTTTGTGGAAAGATGGATTGGGAAACATTGATGAGCATTTAAATGGTTTAGCCAGAGTTAAAAAGGCAGAAACAGAATACTCTTGGCCTCCATCAAAACATGCCCGAGCTATCAATCAAGTACAGCGCTTTTTTATAGAAGACACAAGATTGGGAATACCTGTTGATTTTACAAATGAAGGAATTCGTGGTTTGTGTCATCATGGTGCTACTAGTTTTCCTGCACAAATAGGAGTAGGCAGTACATGGAACAAAGAGTTGGCATCTCAAATCGGTCATATTATTGGTAAAGAAGCAAAAGTAACTGGATATACTAATATATACTCTCCAGTGCTTGATTTAGCGCGCGATCCAAGATGGGGAAGGGTAGTGGAATGCCTTGGCGAAGATCCATATCTTGTTTCAGAATATGGTAAGAGAATAGTTGATGGCATCCAGGCCGAAAATGTAGCATCTACAGTTAAGCATTTTGCAGTATATAGTGTTCCCAAAGGTGGAAGAGATGGTGATGCACGAACCGACCCGCATGTTTCTTTACGCGATATGCATCAGTTATATTTAGCTCCTTTTAAAAGTGTAGTTACTGAAAGTAATGTTTTGGGAGTAATGAGTTCTTATAACGATTACGATGGTGTTCCTATAACAGGAAGCAAGTATTTTCTACAAGATTTATTGAGAGACAAATGGGGGTTTCAGGGTTACATTGTTTCAGATAGCTGGGCTGTTGGTGGTTTAGAAGGCCGTCACCATGTTGCAGATAGTTCTAAGGAGAGTGTTTACATAGCTGTTATGGCGGGGCTTAATATACGTACAGATTTTAATGAACCAGAAAATTTTGTGTTGCCTTTGCGTGAACTAGTTAAAGAGGGTAGAATACCAATGGAGGTAATTGATAGCCGTGTAAGAGATGTGCTACGCGTGAAGTTTTTATTGGGTCTTTTTGATTCTCCTTACATATCAAATCCAGAGTATGCCGATGTTGTATATACCGATGCTAAGAGCGATTCTATAGCTTTAAAAGCATCAAGAGAGTCGTTGGTGTTATTAAAGAATGATGGTCTGCTGCCATTAGATAAAAAAAAGATAAACTCTATATTAATTGCAGGCCCTAATGCTAAAACTATTGACCATTCTATTAGTAGATATGGACCATCTAATATTGATGTTATCTCTGTTTTTGAAGGAATTAAAAACTATGTAGGTAATGATGTTGATATAAAATATGCACAAGGTTGTGATTTAATTGATGAAAACTGGCCAGAGAATGAGCTATATCCTATGCCTATTGCAGATAAACAGCAATCTTTAATTGATGAGGCTGTAGAAAAAGCTAAAGATGTAGATGTTATTATTGTAGCTGTTGGAGATGATGAGCATACTGTGGGAGAATCTCACTCAAGAACATCATTAGATCTTCCTGGCAACCAGCTAGATTTGGTTAGAGCTCTTGAAAAAACAGGAAAACCTATTGTAGTAGTTTTGATTAATGGACGACCAATAACAATAAACTGGATGGATAAATATGTTCCAGCCATTCTTGAAGCATGGTTTCCTGGTGAATTTGGAGGACAAGCTGTTGCTGAAGCTCTTTTTGGTTCTTATAATCCTGGTGGAAAATTGCCCGTTACATTTCCCAAGTCTATTGGACAACTGTTATTTAATTTCCCTTACAAAAAAAGCTCGCATGCGGGACAGCCACATGTAGGACCAAACGGTGTTGGCAGAACTAGGGTTTTAGATGAGTTGTATCCATTTGGTTATGGATTGAGTTATACCACATTTGATTATAGCGATTTAAAAATATCGGATAAGATATTAAATAAAGATGGAGAAATAATAGTTTCATTTAATATAACAAACAATGGCAAGTATAAAGGTGATGAAGTTCCACAACTCTATATTCAAGATGAAGTGAGTAGTATAGTTACTTATGAGAAGGTGTTGCGTGGATTTGAGAGAATACCATTAAATCCTGGTGAAACTAAAACTGTTGAATTTATAATCAAGCCTAAAGATTTAACGCTTCTAAATATGGATATGTATGAAGTAACCGAGGCGGGAAAATTTAATGTGTATGTTGGTAGTTCATCAAAAGATATTCGCCTACAAACTCAGTTTTATGTGGAAGAAGATATTCTATTTGATTTAGTGAAATAGTGAGTTGGATATTACATTAAGTTCTATACCTGAACTTATATCTGCAATGCAGAATATATAGATAATAGAAAAAGAGGGTGTCCAATAACGACATCCTCTTTTTATTTTTACATCTCTATATTTCTAGTTTAATAAAACTATAGGCATTTCCTAGCAAAGCAAACACATTAGAGTCTGTATCTATTGCTCTTAACCTGTGAAGATGAGCTCTCGTTTGACGCACTTGTGAATCGTTTATCTAGCTCTCATCATCAAGTTTTGAAACACTACCTCCGGTTGCAATCAAAAGATATTCTTCTTGTCAACAGCAATCGGGCTTAAATGAATACCCGTATAGTTATAATAGGGTAGTCCACCTTACTACTTTTGCAGTGTGACTGCAGTTAATACATTTTATTTGGTAGTTACCATTATAGTAGCTTTTCCTGACACAACACCTTTTACTACATAAATAATGCTTAGCAGCTTATAAAAAAACAACCCGAGAAGAAACTTCCCGGGTTGTTTTAATCTATATGTTGATTAAAATGGTTTAGTTGTTATACCAACTGTCTACCATTTCTTTATTAGCATTATACCAAATGCGAGCACCTGCTTCATCTCCATTTTCTTGAATGGTGCTCATTAAATCATTTAATTGATCATCAGTTAAATTAAAGTTTCTAAAGTATCCTGCTGCTTGTGGCATATCTTCTTCAAATCCTTGACGAGAGAGAATTGCACAAACGTCTGTTGGATATACTCCTTTTGGATCTTCTAGAAATTTTAAATCATATTGTGTCCATTTTATATGTGGTTTCCAACCTGTAACTACAATCCAATCTTCGTTTCTTGTTGCTTTTTGAAGTGCAGCAACCATTGCCGGACCACTAGAGGTTATTTGCTCAAGTTCTAGGCCATATTCTTCTATAGCTCTGTATGTATCTGCATGGATACCTGCACCACTATCAATACCAATGATTTTGCCGCCAAATTTTTCTTTGTTAGCATTCAATTCTTCAATAGAGTTAATGGGTAAATAAGATGGTACTACTAAACCTGTAGTTCCTTCACTAAAAGACTCGCCCAGTTTTACTAACTTATCGCCATAATCTTCCCAATAGTATTTGTGTGTATTGGGTAGCCATGCATCCATAAATACATCACCCTTAGAGTTTTCTTTTGATAACTCAGCAAATATAAGTCCTGGATCAAGACTTATCATATCTACTTCATAGCCTTGTTCTTCAAGAGCTACTTTAGATAGATGCGTATAAGCAATTGCTTCTACCCAATTTGGATATAGAATTGTTACTTTTTCTCTTCCATCATCACTGCTTGTACATGCAGTAAAAGACGCAATTAAACCTACTATGAGAGCAAGGCTCAATAAACTTCTTAATTTCTTCATAATTATTTTTCTATTTTATTGTGTTTATAATTTTATTTATTTTTTTCTGCGAAAGCTTGTGTTATACGGTCAAGTATAATTGCTAATATAACAATTCCAAGTCCTGATTCAAAACCTTTAGCTACATCGTTTTGCTGAATTCCTTGATATACAATGCTTCCTAGACCACGAGCTCCAACCATTGAAGCAATAACCACCATAGACAAAGACAGCAAAATAACTTGGTTTATACCCGTTAAAATTGTAGGCATTGCTAGTGGGAGTTCAATTTTAAATAGTATTTGATTTTCTGTTGCTCCAAAAGCGCGACCAGCTTCAATTACTTCTTTCTGAACATTTTGAATACCAAGCGCAGTTAATCTTACTGCTGGAGGCACAGAGAAAATAACTGTTGCTATTACTCCTGGAGTATTACCTACACTAAAAAAGAATATAGCGGGAATAAGGTAAACAAAAGCAGGCATAGTCTGCATAAAGTCTAGTATGGGTTTGATTATAGCATTAGCTATTTTGCTTTTTCCTGCTAAAACTCCAAAAGGAATACCTATAATAAGTGCAATGAATGTTGAAACTAATACTAATGTTGTTGTTTGAACGGCTTCTTTCCAGTAACCCATTCCGTAAATAACAAATAATCCAATTACTATAAAAGAAGCTAAGCCTAACCCTTTTTTTATTCCTTCTAGCTTGAAAGATTTTTTTCCTGCTTTGGCATAGTAAGCGATAAATGTGACAAGTAATAAAAATACTACAAAGGGTATAGACAGCAGCAAATTATTCATGTTTTCCACTGTCCATGATATTCCATCATCCATGGCACCCCAAATAGAAGAAAAATTTTCTTCTAAGGCATTAATTCCTATTTCGATATATGTTCCTAAATCAATAAATCTTTTCATATCAAATTTCGTTAGCTTTTTCTATTAAATCACTTACCTCATCATCGCTGTAGCTAGTAGCCTCTATTACAATAGATGTTTGAGAAACAAGTCCATGTAGTCTTCCATTTTTTCTATCAACTACCGCTACTGGATAAGAGTTGTTAGAGATTAAAGGAATCATCTCCTCTACAGTATATTCTCTGTGTACACTTGGCACATCTACTCTAAGGGCTTTTTCTATAGTTCGTTCGCCTTCGCGCGCCAATCTCACCATATCTTTTAAGTGCACATAGCCCAAGAACTTACGCTTGTCATCTTCCACAGGTAGCAGATAAACTCCCGTAGAACGCATTTTTCGGATAGCACCTTTTGGTCCATCTTTTCCGAAGCGGACTATTGTGGGGTTTCTAAACATCAATGTTTCAGCAGTGATAACTGTTTTGCGATCTACTTTTTCAATAAAAGCCTCAATGTAATCACTTGCAGGATTGGCAAGAATTTCTTCGGCTGTTCCAATCTGCTCAATAACTCCGTCCTTCATAATAGCTATTCGGTCGCCAATTTTAATGGCTTCGTCCAAATCATGCGTGATAAATACGATTGTTTTATGCAGTTTGTCTTGAATTAGAAGCAATTCGTCTTGCATGTCAGATTTAATTAATGGGTCGAGTGCCGAAAAGGCTTCGTCCATTAATAGTACGTCTGTATCGTTTGCCAAAGCTCTGGCCAAACCTATACGTTGCTGCATTCCACCCGACATTTGTCCAGGATACTGCAGTTCATATCCTTTTAGTCCAACTGTTTCTAGCACTCTCATGCCAACTTCTTCTCGCTTCTCTTTCGAGTCGCCTCTAAGTTCTAATCCAAAAGTTGCATTATCAAGCACAGTGCGGTGAGGTAGCAATCCAAAGCTTTGAAATACCATACTCATTTCGTTTCTGCGAGTATGCAACAACTCAGCATGGTTTGCACGAGTAATATCGTTATCTTTAAAGAATACTTTTCCTGCAGTAGGTTCAATAAGTCTGTTTAAACATCTAAGAAGAGTTGACTTTCCACTGCCCGACAATCCCATCACTACAAATACCTCTCCTTCGTATACTTCAAAGTTTGCTTTGTTAACTCCAATGGTACATTCTGTTTCCTTGAGTATATCTTCTTTAGATACCCCTTTGTTAAGCATTTCAAGTGCCTCTTTTTTTCTTTTACCGAAAATAAGAGTCAAATCCTCTACTTTAAGTTTTATATTATTGTTTTTTTCAATCATGTGATTTCTAATTAAAAGTAATATCCTAAATTGATATTAAAGCGTCCATTCCAGTCAGCGTCTTCAATACCCGAACCTAATCCTTTACCGAAGTCATCAGTAAACCATGGTTGGTTTTTACCCATAGCATAATCGAAGTATGCATAGATTGGGCCAGCAGTAACCATAAAACCTGGAATAAGGTGGTGTGTATCATAAAAATTATCGTTTGTTTTATCAACATACGAATAATCTACATAGGGTTGTATGTTTGAGATAGGACCCCAGTTTACTGGAATGCTATATGCAAGACCTGCTACATACATGTTTGCTTTTGATGCAACACCACCTGTGTACTTCTGCCCATTAGCAGTCTCACCACCAGCATAGTCATATCCATAAGCTCCCATTTGTACAACATCTAGTTTGTTACCATCGTCATCTGTTGCTTTATAGTTGTAATTTATATATTCAGCTTTCAAGTTAAACCCAGCAAAGTCACCTACTAAGTGAACTGCAAATGCAGTTGATGTTTCAGACTTATCTAGCACTTCGTTGTATATACCACCAACTTGTCCTGATAAACCTGCTTCCCAACCTGGTGTAAATCTCCATGATACACGTGCGTTAAATTGGTCGAGTTCTGATATTGTGGCTTGTGAGCTAACAAAATCGCCATTAGCATCTACATAAGAACCAATACCAGGTACGATGTCATATGAATACCTTGATGAACTGCCAATTCCTCCTGACCCATTTGGCTCGGCTTGACGATAGTAGGCTAATGCGATATCAATATCTTCCGTTGGTGTAATGTCAAATTTAACACCCATATCATAATCATCTTCCAATCCTACATAATAAGGAGCTTGAAAGAAAAAACTGTGTCCTGCAATGCCTGGTACACCAAAAGGAACTTGCGACACCCCTAATTTAGTGTAGACTACATCAGAGAATTTATATCCAATCCAACCGTGATGCATGAAATGATATTCACCTGAAGGATAAAATCTGTACTCAAAACTAAAATCGATATCTGATAGAGATCCATCCATGTTTAAGCGCCATGTATCCCAAGCAACCTCAGTTTTGTCAGAGCTGCCTTCGTAGTTCTTCTTTATCGTGTTGAAACGCAGTGCGCCACCAAATTTAACTCCATCTTTTATTTCGCTCTCTTGAGCAGTTGTCAAAAATGGAAAAAACAATAGTGCTATAATAAATAGCTTTTGTTTCACTTCCTGAATCATAACAAAAATGTTGATTTTAATTTTCAAATTTATATTGAGTTATTATTTACTTTGTTTGCAGCTTGTTTGCTGATTTTGGCTTTTGGCTGAAGACTAATTACAAGAATATTCCCGTGCAATTGTGTTTGAGCCACAAGGGAATTGAAAGCCTTAATTTTTTTTACAAGACACAAATGTACAACATTTTGACCTGCCAACAAAACATATATAAGATTGATTATAAAAACGATA
>CAZBVD010000029.1:0-14402 GCA_964495235.1 uncultured Dysgonomonadaceae bacterium
GGCAAACTAATGCTATAACTCCAGCTCACGAGCGATTTCTTACAAATATATTGCGCCATAATTTTATTGTAGCAATTGAGAAAGAGGTGCCTCTTAAAAAAAACGAGAGTAATAAAATAATTTTTTTTTTACCAGAGGGTGAGTTGCATGAGTTTGGACTTCTCTTTTATAGTTATATTGCTCGAGAAAGGGGCTATGAGGTTGTTTATTTAGGTACGTCAATTCCACTACAAGATTTAAAAGAGGTGCAAAGGGTTACACAGGCCAAGGCTTTTTTCTCTGCGCATGTTACTGCAATTGATAAACATGAGTTGGAGGATATGTTTGTTTACTTTAGAAAAACCTTCCCAAACTTGCCTTTCTACATCACAGGATTACAAATTAGAGAACTTAATCCAGCATTGCCCAACAATTTTTTTGTGGTTTCATCGGTCTCTGTTTTTAGAAAGTCCCTGATTGCGCTTGAAAGCTTGAAGTAGTCAGTAGTTGCATCTTTAAAGTGCAATGTGTTTTGCACCATAGATATGACTTCTATCCAAGAGCAACATCAAGTGTCATCATTACTGCAAAGCCTAACATTGCCCCTATTGTAGAATAGTCTGTTTCGTTGCCAGTTTGAGATTCCGGAATGAGCTCTTCTACTACTACAAATATCATAGCTCCTGCAGCAAATGCAAGTGCATATGGTAGGATTGGTGTTATTGATAAAACTAAATATGCACCAAGAACTCCAAAAATAGGTTCTACAATACCCGACATTTGTCCATAATTAAACGCTTTCAATCGAGAGAAACCTTCACGTCGCAAAGGTATTGAAACTGCAGCCCCCTCAGGGAAGTTTTGCAAACCAATACCAAAGGCCAATACCATAGCACCTACCAACACACCCATCTCAGGGTTTAGAGCTAAAGCACCAAATGCAACTCCTACAGCCAAACCTTCTGGAATGTTGTGTATGGTTATAGCCAATACCAATAGAATACTTCGTTGCCATGATGTTTTTATACCTTCAGCTTCATCTATTTTTAAACTCATATGTAAGTGAGGAAGAATTTTATCTATAATTAAAAGAAAAGCACCTCCACTTAAGAATCCTACTACAGCCGGTATCCATCCTTTCACACCACTTGCTTCGGCCATTTCTATTGCAGGCTCAAGTAGGGACCAAAAACTTGCCGCTATCATAACTCCCGCAGCAAAGCCAAGCATTGAGTTTAAAACTTTCTGATTAATTTTTTTGAAGAAAAAAACCATCGATGATCCTAAAGCTGTTACTCCCCATGTAAAGAGTGTGGCAAACAGGGCTAAAAGAATAGGATCGTATTTTAATAAGAATTCTATGTTCATAGTTTATTGATAGTGCATTTATGTGTGTTATTTATTTTTAGTTTGTAAAGATAAAACAATAGATTCTATTTTTAGCATTGCTAGTTTGTAATTCAATAAATAAATTTTCATAGCAATGGCTTGTACAATCAAATGAGCGGTTTTTCGCACCATTCAAGGACAGTGTTTTGTTAAAAAAAATTATTAATCTATTTCTAATAAAGAGGCAGCTATTATATTTGAAACAAATGAACGCAATCTTATAATATCGCCACTATTGTTAGGGTGAGCTCTATTTGTAAGTAGTATTACAGCAGTGTTTGTATCGGGGTCTATTGTTATAGATGTGCCAGTGTAGCCAGTATGTCCATAGGTGTTTGGACCAAAAATATCGCCATTGTTTGAAGAGTAGGGAGTAAATATATCCCACCCTGGTGTTCTACCAATACTATGGGTGTTGCGTGGTACGGTTCGCATAGTTCTAACTGCCATTGGACTAAGTATTCGTTTGCCATTATATTCTCCTCCGTTTTGCAAAGTGGCTACAAGTATAGCCAAATCATTGGCATCTGAGAAAAGACCAGCATTGCCTGAAACTCCTAAGTTTAATTCTCGAGCTAATGGGTCTTGTACAACACCTTTCAATACTTTTCCGTTCTTAAGTTTTACAGTTGGTGCAGTGCGTGCTAAGGTTTCACCTGTGGGTGTGAAATCTGTATGAACCATACCCAATACATCATAAATGTTTTGCTTTGCAAAATTGCGCAAATCCTGTTTTGCAACTATCTCTATAATCCTTTGTAGGGCTATGTAATTTAGACAACTATATTGAAAATCAGTTTGTGGCTCAAATTCTTTGTCAATTGTGGCAATATAATTTATCATTTTGTCGGGATTATTACTTCCTTTTGCTTTTTCAATTCTTATAACCGGAGCATAAGAAGGCAATCCCGATGTGTGTGTCAATAAATCAATCACACGGATATCTTTTTTCTCTTTCCCTTCGTTCCAAGGTTTGAAGTCTGGAATGAATAAGTTCACTTTATCTATCAATCTTAGTTGTCCACGTTCTACAAGAATCATGGCAGAAATAGCTGTTGCTAATGGTTTAGTTAAAGAAGCAAGGTCAAATACTGTGTTTACATCCATTGCAGTACGTTGTGGATACACCTCCTTATTGCCGTAAGCTTTAAGGTATACCATTTTGCCGTTTCTCACAACAGCTAATACAGCACCAGGAATCTCTTCGTTGGCAATAGCTTTATTTATCACCATGTCAGCTTGTTGTAGCCTTTTTGAGTCTATTCCCACCTCTTCTGGCGAAACTTTCGTTAGATATTGGGCATTTATCTGAAGAGCGATAAACAGTGAAGCTACTGCTAATATAATTGATTTCATATCTTGTTTAGTTGTTATTTTAATGCACTATCGTTGTGTAACAAAGATACAAATTGTTGTGGATTTAATAATGTGTTTTTGTAAATGTGTAAGCTGTGTAGTGTTTAATTTGTTTTTACTTTTAAGTGAATAAAGTGGAGATGCTTATTATGATTTTAGTGTGCGTTTTAAGTTTCTACTTCTTAAATAAATATTGTCTTTATGAAAAAAATAGTATAAAGTAAACTATTTGATTATTTACATTCTTGTTTTTTTGTGATTTTTTATCAAAGTAAGGCAGATTCTCAGGAATTATTTTTCTGATAAGCAATATTCATTTTCTGCTTTTTAATAACTTAATTTAGGTGTCTAGTAAAAAAAATGTATATTTGCATCGAATTAAAGTTTATAATGACAAAATATATGGGACGAGTGTTTGCGTTAAGTTATGTTTATTGCAGATAAGTTATGTTTATTGCAGAACCTACAGAGATAATGAAATTGAGTAACAGTAATATTTTTAATATAAGTAGAAACAATTATGAGGATGCTAAAACTCAACTTGAACAGCCATTATTAAATGCTTTAATAAATGGAGATGAGCGCGCTTTTGAGAAAGTTTATAAAGCTTATTTTAATCATCTTCATAATTACTCCTTTTCTATAATAAGAGATTCTGAAGCTGCATGTGATATAGTTCAAAATATTTTTGTTGTGTTATGGGAAAATCGAAAGGAATTACATTCTAATAAATCTCTTCGTAATTATCTTCTCTGCTGTACACATAATAACTCTTTACGTTATCTTAGAACAGTTGCTTTGCACAAGAAACATCAAGTAAATATTAGGAGAGAGAAGAAAATAGAAGAGTTGGAAAATGTAATTGTATATCAAGAGAACATAACGTGTAAAAAAGTAACTGCTTTATTAGATAAACTACCCCAAAGAAGTCGACAGATTACTTTTATGAGTCGTATAGAAGGTAAGAAGAATAGAGATATTGCAGCTAGTTTAGATATTTCTGTACGCACAGTTGAAACTATTCTTTATCAATCCATGAAAAAACTTAGAGGTTTAGTAAAAGATTAACACTTTACACTACGTAGTTTTAAAGTCTCAAGTATTATATATATAGTATGAGCAAGAAAACTACAAATAACAAATTTCCTAATAGCTACATTAATCGTACAGTTAGCGAAAATGAAGAAGAGTTACTAAATCAAATTTGGAACTCTATTGACCACACTTTTGAAACCTATAGTGAAGAAGAATTAGAGAGTGGGTTTCAAGAGGTAAAGAGTAGAATCAATAAACGAAAAAAGGTTATTTGGCTCTACTTAACTTCAATTGGTGCGGTTGCTGCTATTTTTTTCTTTTTCTTTTACTATCCTCATACATCTCCTATAAAAGACACCCCAGTGCATGCACAATTGAGTGAGTTAGGAATTAAGGTTTCTCAAGAAGAGGTCATGTTAATGGTCGGTGATTCAGCAATATCTAATCTAGGGACTACATCAAAAATAAAAACAGGCGAAGGCTCAAGTATCGAAATGCAATCGGCCAGTGGTGAAGCAATACAGTTGCAAAAAACTGCATCATTAAAGATATATGTTCCAACAGGAAAGAATTTTAACTTAGAGCTTTCAGATGGCACAAGAGTAATTTTAAATGCTGAAACGTGGTTTGAATATCCTTCATCATTCGAATCGGAAAAAGAACGTAGAGTTAAAATAAAAGGAGAGGGCTTTTTTGAAGTAACAAGCAATAAGGATAAACCATTCTATGTGGAAATACCAAATGGTGAATCTATTCTAGTACTTGGCACTTCTTTTAATGTTTCGTCATACGATAGCAATTTAGAAAACATTACAACATTAGTATCTGGTGAAATAGCTTATCATGTGCCAGGAAATGATCACACAATTAATCTTCTGAAAAATCAACAGATTTCAGTTGATAAGAAATCTTCCAAAATCACAAAGAAAGTAGTAGATGCAAAGGAATACTCAATGTGGAAAGATGGTGTTATCTATTTCAATAATGAAAGTCTTGGGAATATAGCTTTAAAGCTATCTAGAATGTATGGCATAGAAATTAATGTTTCAGAGAATCATTACAATAACTCTTTTTCGGGTATGATTAGGTACGAAAGAGGCCTTGACTACATCACCAATTTAATAACAAAAACAAGTAATATAAAATGCACAATTGAAAATGGAATTATTTATTTAAGATAGCACAGTAAGCTGTTTTAAATAAATGATAGTAATAATAGAAGTATATGATAAATATTAATTTGATTAATTAACTATGAAAAAAAACAAATTATTAAGTCTAAAAGTGGTTCTTCTCTGGGATAGGTTTTCAGGGATGTTAATCTTTCCATTATTTTTACTTTTGTTTTTTTGCAGTTTTACGCAAACTGCATATACACAAGAGATAAAACTGGATCTCAAGTTTGAAAACGCTACGTTATTAGATGCCTTGAAAAAAACGAGTAGATCTTCAGGGTTAGAGTTTTTTTATAACGCCCAGCAAATAGGTCAGTCTACTAAGCGAATAACAAAAGAGTTTAGAAATACCCCTTTAAGTAATGTATTGGAGTATGTTTTAGATAACACTCCTTTTACTTATAGAATTGAGGGTAAGACTATTATCATTATGCAACGCAAGGCTGAAACGCCTGTGGATAAGCCAAAAACAATCACAGTAAGAGGAGTTGTTAAATGCGGGGAGTCTAAAGAAACACTTCCAGGTGTAAATATAGTAATTCCAGGAAGTACAATAGGAACCATTACTGACGTAGATGGTGAGTTTACCTTTCCAATAGATTCGAAAGAATGCGATATAGCATTTTCTTTTATTGGTTATGAAACTCAAGTGAAAAAGTTTACAGGGAAAAATATAGATGTTTTCCAAAATATACTTCTTGTGCCTATAACACAAAGTATTTCCGAGTTTGTAGTTACTGGTGTTTATCAAAGAAGAAAAGATAGCTTTACTGGATCGTCTAGTTCCTTTAGTACAGAGGAGTTACAATCTGTGGGTTCTCAGAATATTCTTCAAAGTATAAAAACTCTTGATCCATCTTTTAAAATAAACCTTAACAATCAAATCGGATCTGACCCAAATAGATTGCCAGATGTTGAGATTAGAGGTAAAAGTAGTGTTATGGGACTAAAAGAAGAGTTTGGTACCGACCCAAATCAGCCTCTCTTTATTTTAGATGGTTTTGAAACAACTTTAGAAAATATAATGAATCTAAATATGAGCCGTGTAGCATCAGCTACTCTTTTAAAAGATGCTGCTTCTACAGCAATTTACGGTTCAAGAGCAGCCAACGGGGTGTTAGTGGTAGAAACAAAAGTTCCTGAAAAAGGAAAGCTTTCGCTTTCTTATAGAGGAGATTTTAGTGTTACAGGAGCAGACTTGTCGGATTATAACCTAATGAATTCAAGAGAAAAGCTTGAATTTGAAACCAGATCTGGTAAATATGAGAGCCGTCCGTTTAATATTATGGAGCAGGTTGAATTAGATAATTTAAGAAACCACCGCTTAAAAGAGATTGAAAGAGGAGTAGATACCTATTGGCTTAAAGAACCACTACGTACAGGATTTGGTCACAAACACAGTATTTATGCGCAAGGTGGTGAGGAGAAAATTAGATATGGTATAGGATTAAACTTAGGCAACACGCAAGGTGTAATGAAGGGGTCGGATAGACAAACACTAAGTGGTAACTTCGACTTGGTTTATCGTAGTGGTAATTTCCAATTTAGCAATAAGCTAGTTTTAGATTACTTAGAGACAAATGACCCAGCAGTTTCATTCTCTGAATATGCCATGGCAAATCCTTATTTCAGAAAGTATAACGATGAAGGCGGAATTGACAAATATCTTTATTATACAGAAGATACGCAAGATTTTTCTGTGCCAAATCCATTGTGGAATGCACATCTAAACAATTATGATGTTCAAGATCAATTTGGATTTACTAACAACTTTATAGTTGAGTGGTTTGCAACAGAACATCTTCGTGGAAGAGGTAGGTTTGGAATTGTTAAAAACAGCTCGGAAACAGAAACTCGACTTTCTCCATTGCACAGCCGTTTTGATGAAATGGGTGATACTGAAAAAGGGCTCTACACAAACTCTCGTATTAGCAATTTAAACTACGAAGGAGATGTTTCTGCAGTCTATGGCCGTCTGTTTGATGGAAAACATATGGTAAATGCTGTAGTAGGTGCAAATTTTAGCACAAAAGAGTTTACCCGAAATGGCTACAAGGCTAATGGTTTTATGGAAGATGATTTTGGAGCTCCTTCCTTTTCTAATAGTTATCCAGCAGGCGATAAGCCCCTCTACTCAGAGAGTAAAGCACGTGCTGCTAGTTTTTATTTAAATGGTGGGTATTCTTATGACAATCGTTACTTATTCGATTTTAACTATCGTGCCGATGGTACCTCAGTATTTGGAACAGACAATCGTTTTAGAAATACTTGGTCTTTTGGTTTAGGTTGGAACATCCATTCAGAAGAATTTATGAAAAACACTGACTTTTTCCAGTTGTTGAAACTTAGAGGTTCTATTGGTAATCCAGGTAATCAAAATTTTGCTTCATATCAAGCGTTCTCTACTTATGCATTTACTCATTGGATGAGCAATGTTTTTGGTACAGGAGTTATTCTTGAAGGATTAGGAAATCCATCTTTGGCATGGCAAGAGACTATGAATTATAATATTGGTGCCGATGTAACTATGCTTGGCAATAGAGTGAATGTAACAATGGATGTTTTTAGAAAAAACACAGATCCATTAGTAGCTGCTATTACAACACCAAGTTCTATTGGTGTAAAAAGTGTTATGATGAACATGGGGCAGCTTGTGACAAACGGTGCAGAGCTTACTCTAAAGGTATCTCCAATATATCGTCCGCAAGATAGATTTGTATGGAATATTTCAGTTAATGGAATTCATGCAAAATCTGAATACTCTAAAATTGGAAACAGCTTGGACTTAATGAATGAGCAAAACAGAGAAAATCTAAATACAATAAGATATTATGATGGAGGCAGTCCCACAGACATTTGGGCTGTTAAGTCGGCTGGTATTGACCCCGCAACCGGACAAGACTTATTTATAAGAAAAGATGGAACATATACTTTTACTTATTATAAAGAAGACGAGGTTGTGGTTGGTAATACTGAGCCAAAGCTTGAAGGGATTCTTGGAACTACCTTGTATTACAAAGGATTCTCTTTGGGTTGTTATTTACGTTATAGACTGGGAGGACAGATATTTAATAGTGCCCTTTATGATAAAGTTGAAAATATAAATAGAGAAGGTGTCAATTACAATCAAGATAAACGCGCTTTGTATGACAGATGGAGTACTCCTGGAGATGAAGCCAGATTTAAAAGAATCTCTCTTTTCCAAACTACCGAAACCTCTTCACGATTTGTGATGGATGATAATACTTTAAGTGGAGAGTCTTTCAATATTGGATATGAGTTTACTCAACCTTTTATTGAGGAGTTAGGATTATCTGCATTAGCTATTCAAGCCAACATGAATGATATTTTTAGAACTTCTACCGTTAAAAGTGAGCGTGGTATAGATTATCCATTTGCACGAACTGTATCATTCTCAATATCAGCAACCTTTTAAACAGAACAAAAATGAAAATGAAGATAAATATAAAAATAATAACGCTTATATGCTCAATTCTAATTTTTGGAGCATGTGACAATTGGTTGGATGTAAAACCATATGATAAGATTGCAGAAGAAGATTTATTTAGTTCGCAAGATGGTTTTCAAAGTCTGCTGAATGGTATTTATATTGAGCTTAACGACAATAATTTATATGGCAGTGCCTTAATGGTAGAGATGGTTGAGGTGATGGGCGGTTGTGTTAAAGTTGGAAGCAGTGAAGGAACATGGGGCGACTATGTAGATTTGAGTGGTTATAAATATAATTCGGAACATTGGCGAAGACGCTTTGATAGAGTTTGGGAAAAAAGTTACTCTTTAATCATGAATTG
Organism: uncultured Dysgonomonadaceae bacterium; assembly: GCA_964495235.1. Taxonomy (GTDB): domain Bacteria; phylum Bacteroidota; class Bacteroidia; order Bacteroidales; family Dysgonomonadaceae; genus UBA2632. Next base: position 8,747 of record CAZBVD010000029.1, read on the forward strand.
CAATAAAATTCTTGATAATATGGAGAGCAATAAGTCCTTTTTCACTGGCAATAATTATGATATTATTCGTGGCGAAGCTTTAGCATTGCGCGCTATGTTACACTTTGATATGCTACGTTTGTTTGGACCAGTTTATAAGAATGAACCAGAAAATATATGTATTCCATATTATATGCACCAATCTCCAGAGGTAAATGATCTTTTGCCAGCAAGTAAAGTGATGGAACATATTATAAGTGACTTGGTAGAGGCTGAAAAGTTATTGGAGAAAGATCCAATTATTACAGATGGAACTATGATGAGTGGCTCTCCTACGGGTGGATCAAACTTTTTGCGCTATAGAACTTTGCGTCTCAACTATTATGCTACACAGGGTTTAATGGCAAGAGTATATTTGTATGCGGGCGACAAAGCTAATGCATCGATATATGCAAAAAAAGTTATCAACGTAGCTGAAGCCGGGTTATACCCATTTGTAAAGAGAACCGATGCTAAATCTGATCGTGTTTTTTCTACAGAGGTTTTGTTTGGTTTAACCAATACAAACAGGGTTCTTTTATTTAAGAATTTCTATGATCCAGCGCGCAATCCTGCATACATTTTTACAATGGATGAAAGAATGCTTGATTATCTATACTCTCCAACAGCATCTTCAAATACAAGCGATTTAAGACTCGAAGCTCATTGGCAACAGGCAATGCTACCGGGTTTATCTGGAGGTGCAAAATATTTTTACAAGTATGACGATATGCCTTCTTCTAACGTTATCGAAAATACAATTATCCCTATGTTAAGACTGGGCGAAATGTATTTAATTGCTGCAGAAAGTGAGTCAGAAGATTTAGATGCTGGGCTGCCGTATATCAATAAGTTGAGAAATCAAAGAGGCATTGCCAATTTGGCTTCATTAAACACGCTAAATCTTACCTATGAATATATGCGTGAGCTGTATGGCGAGGGCCAATTGTTTTACCTATATAAACGAACTTTTACTACAGTTTTTAACAGAAGAAACAATAGTGGTTCAAGTCTTTTGGGAGTAGCTCCATCTAATCAGATTTTTGTTGTACCATTACCCGATACAGAATCAAAAAATAGAAAGTAATATTATAATTATGAAAACAAAAAATATATTTTTATGGTTACTTCTTCTTTTAGTTTTATCTGCTTGTGAAGAGAAAGAAGTTGAAACATATAGTGGTAAAGAAGGAGTTTATTTTAACCAACGTGTAAGAATAGGTAATCTTCTTACTGACAGCACTAACTTTACCTTTGTGTACACTAATGAAGCTGAGAAAGAGGCTATTGTTTCAATTCCAGTTCAGTTGGTAGGAAGGGCCGTTAATAAAGATCGCCCAGTAAATATAAAAGTAACAGGAGGCACTGCTGTAGAGGGAGTTGATTTTTCGTTAATGGAGAACTTAGTTTTACCTGCCGATTCCAGTTCTTTTGGTTTTGAGGTTACACTAAAACGCACTTTAGAATTACAAAACACAGCAAAAACTATTGAGTTTGAAATTGCAGAGAACGAATATTTTCAACCTATTATTACACATGAAACAGTAGATATGCAATCGGGTGCTAAAGTTACGGCAATGCGCCATAAAGTAGAGTTTTCCGAACTGTTTGTTGGGGGAGCTGCTCCTGCAGCTTGGGTTACTCAAATTACTGCGTTTACACCACAGCGTTTTTTCTTGGTAACACGAGTGATGAATATTCCAAGGTCTGATTTTAACGATAAATCTAAAATATCTCAGGTTAGATTTCAATATTTAATATCGGAGACTAGGAATTATGTAAGAGAGCAGATGTTGCTTGATAATCCCGATCCAGAAATCTTTGATGAAGAAGGAAATCCCATTTTTTAAGAAAAATAAAAGATAAGATATGAAAACAACAAAATATTGTATTAAGATACTTTTCTTGCTTGCTTTAATGGTAGGTACAGTTAGTTCTTGTTCCGAAGACCTTGGTAATTATGATTATAAAGACTTGCCAGAGGTAGAAATAGAAGGCATTCAAACTTCAGTAACAGCACTAGCTTTCCAAAATTTATCTATCTCTGTAGATCTAAAAGGCTTGCAAGCCGACGAGGGTAGATATGAGTATGAGTGGATGGCTATAAAACAATTTGAACCCGAGGGTGAAGATGAGCCACGAGAAGAAGTTATTGCTACTACTAAAGACCTAAATGAGTTTATAGTATTAGCTCCTGGTCCGTATAAGTTGCTTTATACAGTTACCGACAAGCAGCTTGATGTGTTTTACCAAAAGCAAGTAGACTTGTCTGTTATCACAACTACTTCTGAGGGTTGGGTTGTATTATCTTCGGAGAATGGAGATGTTAGATTAGATATGATTTCTAATGTTTTAGGAGAGCAAATTCACACAAAAGATATTTTGGCCGACTCTGATATACCTTTTAAGAAAGGACCTATTTCAATTATACACCTTAGTCCTGAAGGAAAGTGGGATGAAGAATATGGAATACCGATCTCAGCAGAACAAGTTGATCCTATTTCTCCATTCTATTTGCTTACAGAAGAAGGAACAACAAGACTTCATAAAACAAGTTTTAAATGGGAGGAGGAGTACCTTTTTAAGTATGAAATGGGTGATTTGAGCAATACTAAAATTTCTCATATAGCTGCGTCAGCATCAATAAGAATGGTTACAACCGAGGCAGGAGTGTATGTGAGCGATTACAGCGGTGGGGCTACACTTTTTGGATCACCTCTAAATTACTATCGCAAGGGTGATAATGAGAAAGAATATGTAAATGTTGCTCCTTATGTGGGCGCAAACATTACAAATCCAGCGATTTATGCTCCTCTTATTATGTTTTACGACTTAGATAACAAGCGTTTTACATATCATCCAGGTGGTATGTATTTAGGATTAATTGGCTCAACCACACCTGTAGGTCTTATGCCAATGTCGGATGCTGAAGCAGGTGGTAGTGCATTTTCGTTTCCTCAAGGTCAAGACTTTGTATATATGGAAAACTCTGGTCGTATAGCATCGATGTCTATGTTGTCAGGAGCTCCTAATAATATTACTTATACAATTCTTGAGGAAGATGGTGTTCGTCACCTCTATGGTATTGCATTAGACGATTACTATATGGCACTTTTTGGTATGTCAGCCTATTCAAAAGTTAGTTATGCAAATCTTGTAAACTGTACAGATATAATGCAAGCTGAACATTTTGCATTTAGCCCACTAAACAATCAATTCTTTTATGCTGTAGGTAATAAGGTTTACAGGGTGAATTTTAATGAAGTTGAACCTTCAGCAGAACTTCAGTTTGAATTGGATGGTGAAATTACCTGTTTAAAATTCCATCTATTTAAAAATTCAGAAAACTCAAATCGTTCAAATGATTTAATTGTTGCAAGCGATAAAGGTGGAGTTGATGGAGGAGAGATTAGAGTATATGATGCTGAGAATGTTCTTGAGCAAATAACCGATCCTAAAACACATCTAACTGGCTTTGCAAGAGTTGTAGACATTATTTATAAAGAATCAATAAATTAAAAAAAATAAAATATGAGAAATGTTTTAATTATAGCAATAATTCTGTTTATTACTGGTTGTGCAAAGCACGATGGATATAATATAAACGGAAATGTACCCGAAGCTTGGGAGGGAAAGCTTGTTTTTTTAACCCTTGCCGATATCAATGCTCCAAGGCATATTGATAGTACAACAGTAAAAGACGGGAAATTTAATTTTAAAGGAAATTTTGAGATGCCTCGTTATTGTAACGTGAGAGTGTATTTAGATGCTGACGACCGTACAACAAGAAGCAAGATGGTCAACTTTGCTTTATTTGTTGATAATAATGAAATAGAGGCTATTTGCGACAATTCTGGTCTGCAACCAATATTTACAGTGTCAGGTTCACAAACAGAAGATGAGTATCAGAATTTATTGGGTGTTTTGGATCCTCTAGTAGAGTCTCGGAGCAAAACATTTTATTCATACACCGATGCTTATTACAGCGGAAACGACCTGCAAAAAGCAATAGAACTTGCCAATGAGGTTAATGCAAAAGCAGGCTTAATAAGAGAAGCAAAGATAAATTATCTAAAAAGTAACCCTTCATCTGTTATAAGTGTGAAGGTTGCAAATGACCTTGTTGACAGAAACTCAGATCTTTCACTTAAGGAGATAGAAGAGTTATATGCAACACTATCTCCAGAATTGCAAAATTCAGAAATGGGGCAATCTCTTAGAGAAACTATCGATAAAAGAATGGTTTTTATTGGAGACTCTTTTATTGATCACGAACTTGAAACACCAGACGGAAGTAAAAAGAAAATATCTGATTTTGTGAAACCCGGACATACTACACTTATAGAGTTTTGGGCTTCGTGGTGTGCTCCCTGTAGATCAGAAATACCTCATATTCGCAATACCTATGATAACTATCATGCTAAGGGATTAAATATTCTAAGTGTTTCAATTGATAGTAACCGCGATCATTGGATGCAAGCTTTGGAAGAAGAGCAGTTGCCTTGGGGTCACTTAATTGATCAAAAGTCAGTTGCTTTCAAAAAATACAATCTTACAGGTGTCCCTTCTTCTATTCTTTTAGATGAAAATGGCACAATTATTAGTGTTAATGCAAGAGGTGGCTGGTTAGATGCCGCAATGCAAGAAATTTACGATAAATAAAAAACAGAGAAATGAAAAAATATTTATTTTTAGCCCTACTTATAATAGCTTGTTCTTGCTCTCAAAAGAATGAAAAGAATAATGATGATATTGTTGTCAATTTTAAAGTTGAAAACATGTCATTTGCAAAAGTTACCATAGCCAATAAGCACTTGGTTGAAGTTGTGAATTTAGATAAGAATGGAGAAGGAACTTGCACCCTGCAACAAGACATTGTGTATGCTAATTTTTATTATGGAGAAGAATCTAAAAGTCTTTTCTTGCAAAAAGGAGATCACCTTACAATAAGTTTTAATGGCAGTGAGTTTGCAGAGAGTGTTCAATTTCTAGGAGAAACTGCTCCAATACTTGAATATATTAATTCGGTTGCTTATCTTCCCCTTACTCCAGATCTTCTTGCACAGCCATTAAACGAAATAGTGAATCTTATTAATGATAAAACAGATGAAGCTACTGCTATGTTGCAATCATCTAATTTAGAAAAAGATTTTCCTCAATTTGTAAACCTTGAGAAGGAGCGAATTAAGTATATGTATGCTCTTAATTTAGTAGTTTATCCGATGGTGTATGCTATGGAAGATACAACATATCGTCCTGACGCTGAATATTACTCTGTTTTAGATTCTTATATGAAAGAAGATGAGAGCCTTTTAGAAGTTCCAACATACAGAAGTTTTTTAATTGAAGCTTCTTTATTACTTGCATCCAGAGATAACGAAGTCTCAAAATCCAGCAGTAGAAGTATTGCCAGAATTAAATATATTGCTAATAATTTCGAGAACAATAAGGTGAAAGAATCTCTTATAAATGAAGTTGCAATCGATCATATTATGTGGGATAATAGAGATAATATTGCTGAATTAAAAGAACTTCATGATACTTATGTAACCAATCCAGAGCTGAGAGCTAACTTTGACAAGTTGGTTAATAATTAATACAACATTGTGTTGTGAGTTTGTGCTAATAGGGAGTGTTT
>CAZBVD010000030.1:0-14359 GCA_964495235.1 uncultured Dysgonomonadaceae bacterium
TTTTTTTGAAATTTGTTTGATATGGTTTGAAAATAGACTTTCTAACTGGTATATGCCTTTGAAGAAAACAAGTGAAAGGTTCTTTTAATGAATAAAAAAAGAGTTTTCCCTTCATCTGTAAGGAAAACTCTTTTCTTTTTTTCTAATAAGACTACTTATACAAGTTTGTACAAAGCCTCAATTTCTTCTGCCCATATTTCGGGTTCTGGTGTTTCTAGGATTATAGGCATTTTGTTGAAGCGACTATCTTTCATCATCAATTCAAAAAGCGTCATCCCCATTACACCTTTACCGATAGAGTCGTGACGGTCAACTTTAGTTCCAACTTCTTTTTTAGAGTCGTTTAGATGTATTCCTTTAAGATATTTGAATCCTACAATATCGTCAAACGACTGGAAAGTCTCCTTATACGACTCTTCCGTTCTTATTTCATAACCTGCGGCTAGAGTATGAGCTGTGTCAATACAAACTCCTACACGTGTCTTATCTTCCACTTTGTTTATTATATGAGCTAGTTGCTCAAATGTGTGTCCAAGATTAGTGCCTTGGCCAGCTGTGTTCTCTATAACTGCTGTTACCCCTTTGGTTTGATCCAGGGCTATATTGATTGATTCGGCAATGCGGTCGAGGCACGCATCAATTTCTATTTTATTTAGATGGCTACCAGGGTGAAAGTTTATTCTGTTTATTCCTAGCTGCTCACAACGTTGCAGTTCGTCTAAGAATGCATTGCGCGATTTTGTTAACGCTTCCTCTTCTGGATGTCCTAGATTGATGAGGTAGCTATCGTGAGGCAAAACATAGTCCATATCAAAGCCAAGCTCTTGACATCTCTCTTTAAATAGCCCGATGCTTTTATCAGTAAGGGGAGCAGCTTTCCACTGACGTTGGTTTTTTGTGAATAGAGCAAATGCTTTAGCTCCAATTTCGTAAGCGTTTACGGGGGCATTTTCCACACCTCCAGCTGCACTAACATGTGCGCCTATAAACTTCTTCATATTATATTTGTGTTTTAATTGTTTGATCTAATTACTATACTAACAAAAGTACATTATTAATGATTCATTTGAAAAATATAATAGAATTCTTTTTATTTTTAGCATACGCTAAAAGACAAGACGTGTCGATTAGAATGAGACAAATCAAGCTAGGGGTGTCAATTATCGTTATTCGCTTTGTCTCTCTCTAGATAGCGTAAGAGTGCTTCAGATTTCCCCTTCTCATATTTCAGTTTTTCGATTTCTAAAATTGACTTTGAAAACTCGAAGGCTTGAGCTATAGCCTTCTTTTCATTATTAGATAAAGCTTTAGAGTAGCTTTTTCTTCCAATATAATTGATAGTAATAGGCCTATCTTGAAAAGTGTATATAAACTCTGCCACACCATTTTCATCGTTGCCGAAGAAACGGACTATTTCATAGGTTTTGTTTAGGGTTTTGAACTTATAGTTCAATCCATCGGCAGTTACAGTCAAACTTTCAGCATAAGAGCCGTCGGGAATAGATGCTTTTATTTTGCTGTGGTTTAGGTTTAATCCACTTAACACACTTTCTAAATAGAGAATTCCCTTTTCGCTTACTCCTGAGCGAAGAGTGTTTTGCTCTAATGTTGTTGAAGAGGGAGTTAGTTTTGGTATATAGTTGCCAAATTCTTGGTAGTTTTTGTCTCGCACAAAATTGAAGTTTGTTCGTTGCTCTTTTATTTTCAGGATACTTGCTTCAATCATTGAGTCTATAAAGGCTATATTTCTCTTGTTTTCTGCTTTGCGAACCTTTTGCATCAAGTCGAACCCTGCTCTTATCTCATCAAAAGATTTAGGAAAAAGTATTTTAATACTATCTATGTGCGACTTTGCAGCCTCATAGTTGTTTTCTAGAAGCGCTTGCTCTGCAATGTTGAGATAATCCTTTGCCTTCTTTGTATTGCTCTTACAAGATGTTGCAACAAGCATCATCGCAACCAAAACAAGTTGAGAACACCATCTATATTTATTAGCACAAAAAATCATCTTCATTTTTTTCTCTAAAAATAGTTTTATACTACAAAATTAAGAGAAAAAGATGGGCAAACGGTCTAATTATTGTATTTTTGCAATTCATAACAGATATTCAACAGATGCATATTTCACAAGAAGTTATAAATCAGCACTTAAGCAAGCCTATTTTCAGCGTATTATCGGAGGCTGCCGATGAGTTGGGTTTAGAAACATACCTAATTGGTGGTTTTGTTCGCGATATATTTTTATATCGTAAATCAGATGACATAGATATAGTAACTGTGGGTAGCGGAATAGAGCTTGCCAAGACAGTAGCTAAGAAGCTGGGTAAAAACGTAAGAATTACCGTTTTTAAAAATTTTGGAACAGCACAAATTAAATATAAGCAATACGAATTAGAGTTTGTAGGTGCTCGGAAAGAATCATACATAAGCGATTCTCGCAAACCTATTGTAGAGGATGGTACAATAGAAGATGATCAGAACCGCAGAGATTTCACCATCAATGCACTTGCTCTCTGTCTCAACAAAGATAGGTTTGGTCAGCTAGTGGACCCTTTTGGTGGTTTGCAAGATATGGAGGATTTAACTATAAAAACTCCTCTTGACCCTGATATCACTTTTAGCGACGACCCCTTGCGAATGATGCGTGGCATACGTTTTGCTACGCAATTAGGTTTCGATATATTCCCTGATACATTTGACGCCATTGAGCGCAACAAAGAGCGAATAAAAATAATATCGAAAGAACGCATAGTGGACGAGCTCAACAAGATTATCTTGTCTCCAAAACCTTCTATAGGTTTTGTTTTGCTTGATAAAACAGGGCTGTTAGATATTATATTCCCAGAGTTGGTAGCCCTTAAAGGTGCTGAAACGAAAGATGGGGTGGGACACAAAGATAATTTTTATCACACTTTAATAGTATTGGACAACATTTCTAAAACCTCAGATAGTTTATGGTTGAGATGGGCAGCACTGTTGCACGATATTGGCAAACCTGCCACAAAACGATGGGAGCCAAAGCATGGTTGGACTTTCCATAACCATGATTTTATTGGTAAAAAATTGATACCTAAAATTTTTCGTCGCATGAAGCTGCCTCTCAACGAAAAAATGAAGTATGTTCAAAAGATGGTGTCATTACATATGCGCCCCATGCAATTGGTAGAAGATGAGGTTACGGACTCTGCAATTCGCCGTCTTCTTTTTGATGCAGGAAACGATATAGATGAACTAATGCAGCTTTGCGAGGCAGATATTACATCTAAAAATCCATATAAGGTTCGCAGGTTTCTTCAAAATTTCAAAGTTGTTAGAACTAAACTTAGAGAAATAGAGGAGAAAGACCGAGTGCGCAACTTTGAACCTCCCATAGATGGAAACGAGATAATGCATCTATTTGATTTGGGGCAAACTCCTATGGTTGGCAGATTGAAGTCTGCTATTAAGGATGCAATACTAGATGGAGTGATACCAAATGAATATGAAGCTGCTTACCAATTTTTGTTGACCAAAGCAAAAGAGCACGGTATAGAACCTGTAGCCTCTAAGTCAGAAAAAGATGATAACAAACATTGTAAATAGAAAGCAATTGCATAGCTTATGAGCTATGCAATTGCTTTTGCTTACAACATATATTATTTGTAAAGCGTTATAGAAAAAGAGTTTTAAAAAAAACTATCTATAACCTAATAATTTTAGTACATTTGTATAACAAGAATACTTGTTTTTAGGATTGTGTATATGGAAAAAAATAGACCTATATTAGTGGTTGCTGCATTTCTTTTGCTACTTTTTGCAAGTTGCAACATAGGTGATAAAGGCTTTACATTAAAAGAAAATGAAATAGAGTTTGACACCTTGATAGTTGAGCAAAAACAATATTTGCAGAACGATACAGCAAATCCATTTTGTGAGTTAAATGTGCACTTTGTTTATCCCGTTAGTGCTTCTGGAGCTGATTTGGAAAGAATGCAACAGCTTTTTATTGTCAGCACCTTTGGTCAGGTGTATAATGATTATACTCCTGAAGAAGCAATTGAGCAGTACAAAAAAGATTTTTTTGAGAACTACGAGGCAGATGCTCATATTTTTCAAAATGAGTTGCAAGGGGCTGAAAATTATGTAACCCCTATTTCGCAAAACTTCAATTCGGAATATGAAGAAGAACTAAAGCAGAGCGAGTTTTACTCGTATCATGAAACTTTGACTACTAGGATTCATTTCAATAAAAATAACTTATTGTCTTTTCAGTTGTTTCGTACAAACAATAAGGGTGGCTCTGCTACCTATAGTGCATATAACAACTACGTAATTAATTTACAAACAGGTAATTTAGTTACAGAGAATGATCTCTTTATTGGTGGGTATGATGTTGCTTTGCAACAAGTATTTGCAACAAAACTTTTGTTGCAAAACAATGTGAACTCCATTTATGATTTAGAAGACTTGGGTTATTTCGGAATTGAAGAAATAATGCCTAACAGAAACTTCCTTATAGATGATAAAGGAATAACTTATATTTTTAATAAGGGCGAATACTCTGCCTATTTGTTAGATGCACCAGAAGTATTTATACCATTTGACGATTTGACAATCTTGCTGAGAGAAAACACCTTAGTTTCGAAATTAGCTGAACAATAAAACAACATAGTGAATACAATTCAAAAATACTTTCCTTCGCTTACTAGCACTCAACTCAATCAGTTTGAAGCTTTGTTTGACTTATATGTCGAATGGAATGCAAAAATAAATGTGATATCGCGTAAGGATATCCAAAATCTATATGTGCACCATGTGTTGCACTCATTGGCTATTGCTAAGTTTATCAACTTTGCTCCTCAGAGCCGCATATTAGATGTGGGTACAGGTGGAGGATTTCCAGGTATTCCTCTGGCTATATTTTTCCCCGAGCAAGAATTTGTAATGATAGATAGCATTGGTAAAAAGATAAAGGTGGTAAATGAAGTGGCACAAGCTATATCTCTTACTAATGTAGAGGCTATTCATAGAAGAGTGCAAGACGAAAAGCGCAAATACGACTTTGTTGTTAGCCGAGCCGTTATGCCATTGTCAGACTTGGTGAAAATAACGCGTAAAAATATAGCTTCAATTCAAAAAAACGCTCTTAGCAATGGGCTCATTTGTCTTAAAGGAGGAGATTTAGATGAGGAGTTGAAACCATTTAAAAACATAGCTGAATCATTTACTCTGACACATTACTTCTCTGAGCCTTTTTTTGAGACTAAAAAACTAGTCTACCTGCCTATTATTTAATAAAGTATATAGTTTCTTTCTTGAAGTGGAAAGAAAATCTTATTTTTGTAGATATCATAATGCTACAACAATATTTACAGCGTTACAAATGAAGGTTTTAAATAAAATGAATATAAAAAAATTTGAGTTTAATCCAATAGCAGTAAACACCTATGTTTTGTATGATGAAACAGGCGAATGCGTTATTATTGATGCAGCGTGTTTTTATCCTACCGAACAACAGGAGCTTCTCAATTTCATCAATGATAAAAAATTAGTTGTAAAACATCTTTTAAATACCCATTTGCATTTTGATCATGTTTTTGGTGTCAATTTTATAGAAGAAAAATTTGATGTAAAAATGCAAGCTCACAAAGCAGATGAGTTTCTACTTGCTTCTATGGAGCAACAGATGGCTATGTTTGGTTTCCCCCCTAATAGTAAGTTAGTACCTACAGTAGGAAAACACATCAATGAAAATGATGTTATAGAGTTTGGTAATCAAAAGCTTTCTATAATTACTGTACCTGGCCATTCGCCGGGTAGCATTGTATTCTATAATCAAGAGAGAGATATAGTTGTTTCGGGCGATGTATTATTTAATGGTAGCATTGGCCGTACAGATCTTCCTCAGGGCGATTTCGATTTGTTGATCGGTGGAATAAAAACAAAACTACTTACTTTGCCAGGTCACACAGTTGTGTATCCTGGTCACGGACCCGATACTACAATAGAGAGAGAGATGAGAATAAACCCTTTTCTACAATAAAATGGTTTGGATTAATCAAACTCGAATAAAAATAATTAACAGTAAGTAAAATACATATAGTAAATAAAATACATATATTATGGAAATGGAACACTTTAAATCTCGACACATTGGGATTAGTGCTGAAGAGCAAAAGATAATGCTAGATGCCATTGGGGTTTCTACATTAGACGAATTGATTGATCAGACTATTCCAAAAGACATACGCCTACCAGAGGCTTTGAATTTACCTAAAGCTCTTACTGAGCAAGAGTATGCCGAAGAAATAGGAGCAATAGCAGCTAAGAATAAAATTTTTACTTCATATATTGGAATGGGGTGGTATGACACCATAACACCTGCTGCAATATATCGCAATGTTTTCGAAAGTCCAGCTTGGTACACTTCTTATACACCGTATCAAGCTGAAATATCACAAGGACGATTAGAAGCTTTACTCAACTTTCAGACTGCTGTGAGCGAATTAACTGGATTGCCATTGGCAAATAGCTCTTTGCTCGACGAAAGCACTGCTGGTGCAGAAGCTGCATCTATGATGTATGACTTGAGAAGCAGACAGGAAATAAAGGACAAGGTTAATAAATTGTTTATTGACAAGCATCTATTCCCTCAAAATATATCAGTTATCAATACCCGCATGGGGTATGTTGGTGTAGAGGTGGTGATGGGCGATTACAAAACAGCTGTTTTAGACGACTCATACTTTGGTGCTATTGTTCAATATCCAAATAGCAACGGGAGTGTAGAAGATTATAGAGGTTTTGTAGAAAAAGCACATGCTGTAGATTGTAAAGTAGCAGTTGCAACAGACCTGATGGCATTAGTTATGCTAACTCCTCCAGGAGAGTGGGGCGCAGACATTGCATTCGGGAGTAGTCAAAGATTTGGTATCCCTATGTATTTTGGTGGCCCATCGGCTGGTTTTTTTGCAACAAAAGATGAATACAAGCGCCAAGTGCCTGGTCGTATAATAGGAGTTTCTAAAGATGCATATGGCAAAGAGTCATACAGAATGGCATTACAAACTCGTGAGCAACATATTAAGAGAGATAAAGCAACCTCAAATATCTGTACGGCACAAGCTCTATTGGCTACTATGTCATCTTTCTATGCTGTATATCATGGCCCAAAAGGACTTAAGGAAATAGCTGAGCGCATTCATTCAACTGCTTCTTTAGTTGCAGATGAATTAAAGGAATTAGGATTTAAACAGACAAATAAACTGTTTTTCGACACACTAAAAATAGAACTTCCCGAAGACGTATCGCAAGATTCACTGCGCGATAATGCAGAAGAGGCAGGTATCAATCTACGTTATTACGATAGTGGTGAAGTTGGTATTAGCATTGATGAAACCACCAATGATAATCGTGTACATGAGTTATTGTCAGTGTTTGCCATGACTGTTGGCAGTTCAAAAGAGTTTTTAATAGAAGATGTTGATGCTAAAATAGTTATTCCAAAAGAATTGTTGCGTACATCTAAAATATTAACGCACTCAAACTTTAATAGCTATCACACAGAGACAGAGCTTATGCGTTACATCAAACGCTTAGAGAAAAAAGATATTTCATTGGCACACTCCATGATTCCATTGGGTTCATGTACAATGAAACTCAATTCTGCCTCGTCGTTATTACCTTTAGGAAATCCAGGATTGCAACGCATCCATCCTTTTGCGCCAGCCGATCAAACACAAGGCTATCATGAAATGATAGATGAGCTTTCGGCTATGTTAGCAGAGATTACAGGCTTTGCTGCAACTAGCCTTCAACCCAACTCTGGAGCTGCTGGTGAGTATGCAGGTCTTATCACTATTGCTGCTTACCTTAAGAGCATTGGCGAAGGAGATCGTAAAATTGTACTTATTCCTAGCTCTGCTCATGGAACAAATCCTGCAAGTGCAGTTCAAGCTGGTTTCACCCCTAAAACTGTGAAATGTGATGAGAATGGAAATGTGGATATTGACCACTTGCGTAAACAGACCGAGAAATACAAGTCTGATTTAGCTGCATTTATGGTTACTTATCCTTCCACACATGGAATTTTTGAAAAAGAGATTCGAGAAATGTGTAAAATAATTCACCAAGCAGGTGGACAAGTTTATATGGATGGGGCTAACATGAATGCTCAGGTTGGTCTTACCAATCCAGGCTTTATAGGTGCCGATGTATGTCACCTCAATCTACATAAAACATTTGCCATACCTCACGGAGGTGGTGGTCCTGGCGTAGGTCCTATTTGTGTAGCTGAACACTTAGTGCCATTTCTTCCAGGGCATCCAGTAGCATGTGCTACAGATCAAAACACAGTTTCTTCTGCTCCTTATGGTAGTGCAGGTGTAGCAACTATCACCTATGGATACATTAAAATGATGGGTGTAGATGGACTAACCGAGGCAACAAAAATTGCCATTTTGAGTGCTAATTATTTGGCTAGCAAATTAAATGACTCATACGGAATTTTATATAGAGGTGAAGAAGGCAGAGTAGGGCACGAACTTATTTTGGAATGTCGCAAGATTAAACAAAAATCGGGTATATCAGAAACTGATATTGCCAAAAGATTAATGGACTATGGGTTTCATGCTCCAACACTATCATTCCCTGTTGCTGGAACGCTTATGATAGAGCCAACAGAAAGCGAAAGCTTGGCAGAGCTTGATAGATTTGTTGAAACAATGAACCAAATTCGTCAAGAGATTCGCGAAGTGGAGGATGGTGAATACACTTTGGAAGACAACGTGTTAGTAAATGCTCCACACCCCGAATATGAGGCAGTAGCCGACGAGTGGAATCATGCATACCCACGTTCTAAAGCAATATATCCGCTACAGCATGTGGCCGATAATAAGTTTTGGATAAACGTAGCGCGTGTTGATAATGCTTATGGCGATAGAAATCTTATTGCATGCCTGTGTGACTGGAGTGTTGAGGATGATGAAGATTTGGAAGAATAAATAGAACATTTTTCTTATTAGATTAAGAAAGTAGAACATTAGATAAAAAGACGGCACTTGTATTAGGTGTCGTCTTTTTTTTGCATCTAATTGGGGAGTATACACAAGTAAATAAGAGTATATATTATAGGGTCAATATTTAGTTTTACAAATGCCTGATTATCAAAAGTAAATAATTACTATCATTATCTTGCAACTGTGCAAATAAAAATGTATATTTACTAGCTTAAATAAAACCAGCATCAATTTACTTGTAAATTGATGCTAACTACCATCGATAATACAGAATATAAACTTATAAAACCTAAGACAAATGAATTTGCTTGAACAATTAAAAAAACAGACTAGAGTGGTGGCCGATACTGGCGATTTTACTTCTATAGAGGAGTATAAACCCATGGATGCTACAACCAACCCTTCGCTGATATATGCAGCGTCGCAAAACCCACGTTTTGCACCACTTTTGCGTGAAGCAATTACTTTTGCAAAAGGCAAATCCGACGACAAGGATGTTCAGTTGGATATAGCAATGGATAAGGTTGCTGTTAACTTTGGGTTGAAAATTCTTGAAATTGTTCCTAAACGAATTTCTACTGAAGTGGATGCAAGACTATCTTTCGATAAAGAAGGCTCTATTGCAAAAGCACGCCAGTTAATTGCATTGTACGAAGATGCAGGTATTTCGCGCGACCGTATTCTCATAAAACTCGCTGCTACTTGGGAAGGTATTCGTGCAGCCGAAGAATTAGAGAAAGATGGTATTCATTGTAATCTTACTTTGCTTTTCTCTTTTGCACAAGCTGTGGCATGTGCCGAAGCAGGAGTTAAATTGATATCTCCTTTTGTTGGCCGCATATTAGATTGGCACAAAAAAGATAGAGGTGTAGAAGAAATATTGCCAAAAGAGGATCCTGGAGTATTGTCAGTAAAGAACATTTACAACTACTATAAGAAGTTTGATTATAAAACAGAAATTATGGGAGCTAGCTTTCGTAATATTGGCGAAATAACAGAGTTGGCAGGTTGTGACTTACTTACTATTTCTCCTGCTCTCCTTCAAGAATTGTCTTCTACTACAGGAACATTGAAAAGACAATTAACTCCAGAAGCTGCAAAAGAGAGTAAACTTAAAAAAATAAGTCTTGACGAAAAAACATTTAGATGGATGCTCAACGAAGACGCTATGGCAACAGAAAAGTTAGCCGAAGGAATTCGCAACTTTACAAAAGATCTGGTGAAGTTAGAAAAACAAGTGCAGTCTATGTTTTAAACTAGAATAAAGGTTGTAGCAAAATACAGTTTTAAAAATATTAAAAGCCCCACTCAAAAATATTTTGAGTGGGGCTTTCTGATTCTTGTAGATTGTTGTTATCTATTTGTTTTGTACTGCTCTTATACTAATAAAGTTAGCAGATATTTACAAACATCTTATACCTGAAATAAATATTTGTTTCAGATTGATAAATATCCCAATTGTTTACCCAAACAGCCAACTTCCAATAGCAAACAATATATATATTCCTATAAATGCAAAGAAGATTTGTAATAAAATATACCCGCATCCAATTCCGAAAGAGGCTGCACCTCGTTTGGCTCCTTCTTTACTTCCCGATGTAAGATAACCAAATATTCCACCTACTACAATTGCTGCTACTAATATTTTAAGCCATGTCATATTGTTGTGTTTTAAGTGTTTTGTTTGTCTATAATGTTTTTGAGTAGTTTTGGTGGTTCAGTTTTGTGATAAAGCACTCAATACACACTCACTGATAACAAATATACAGAATTACTTTTTTTATATAGCTAAGTTTTGCAAATAATAATTTAAAAACTGTATGTATTACATGTTTGCTAGTATTGAGGCTACTTTAATTTGTTCTCTTTCTCTTCATCAAAATAATAATAGTAATAATATAGATAACAACTATTGCAAATGGTATTGCCACAAAACGGTGTTCTGGTAATGCATACCAAAGTAGTAACACTGTTATGGTTCTTACTATTGCATGAAATATACCTATCCAATGTTTGATAATCCAAGAGAAAGGAACCCACATTAAACCTGTGAGAATGCCAACAGTCATTGGTAGCGAAGAATAATCAATCAAGAAAAAAGGAATAGCAATAGAATATACCAGAAGTGCCTGCAACACTGTGAACATGAAAAGCTTGTCGAATTCGTTTTTTGGTTTCTTTTTATCGAGAAAGTTCTCGCCAGTAAATTTAGAAATAAACATTCCCAAATAAACTATACTACCTGTGGCTATAAACAATGTCCAAACAACATAATAGATAGGTAAAATAAGCCCAGCAATACCCGTTATTAGCCATGCAATTAGTCCAGCAAGTGGAGTTGCCAAAAAACTGCTGTTGGCAAATTCAATTCTTTGTTGTTGTAATGTTCTTTCGATTTCCATCTTTGATGTTCATTATATAATTTATTTAAAACCCAAAGTCGTCAATCACATGTTCTACTTTCTCTTCATGCACCAACTCAATAGTTTGCTGTTCTTTCAATCCTTCAACATAAATAGCTTTGAAAGGAATGGCAGGACACACATACTCACAACCCCCACAACCCACACATATAGAAGGTTCGATATGTGGAATGGTGAGCGAGCCTTTGTAGGGAATCATGCTAACAGCTTGTGTTGGGCAATGCTCAGAACAGGCTCCACAGCTAGTTTCGTCGTAATAAACAATACAGTTTTCTATAATGAAGTTTACTTGTCCCATCTGCGTATGGTGTTTTTCTTCTTGGGTGAGGGGCAAAATAGCACCTGTGGGGCAAACATCGCCACAGACAGTACAGTCATAACTACAGAAACCATGATCGAAATAGAGTTTGGGTTGCATTATTCCTCCTAGTCCATATTCAAAAAGAGCCGGCTTTATTACATGCGATGGGCATTTGGTTACACACAAATGACACGAAATGCATTTTTGCAACAATCTGTCTGTGTTCTGTACGCCAGGAGGGGCAATAGGTTGTTGCCTCTTTAATTCTTTTTTCAGCGAAAAGCCTGTAATTTTTTGTGCAAGAAGACTTGTTGCTGCAATACCTGTTGCTACTGTTGCAGAAAGAAAACGACGTTTAGATTGGTTGACATCTTCACCAACCAATTGTTTTTCTGAACTGTTTTTCTTCCATATTGGTTGGTAATGCATAGCATCTCTATTGCATGCATCCACACAATTGAAACAATTAATGCAGCGACTATAGTCAACGGTTAGCTCTTTGGAGTCGATACATGATGCTTTGCACTTTATGGAACACAAGCCACAACTATTGCACTTGTCGCTATCGAACTGCACTTTGAAAAGAGAGAAGCGACTAATAAAGCCCAATATTGTGCCAACGGGACAAAGCGTATTGCAAAAAGTGCGTCCATTGCGCCAGGCTAATAATCCAACACCAAGCAAAGTGACGAGTGCTACAATAGTTGAAAAAACACTGAGAGAATAGATGCCTACACGAAAGAATGTGTAGTTGTTGAATTGTATGAAAATAGTTTCTAAAAGGTTATTGCCTACTAAATAAGCTGGTCTGAATAAGTGTGTAACTATGCGACTATAAGCACCATAAGGGTCTAATAATCCTAGTAGAAAAGTAAAGCCAAACATGAAAGCAATAATAACAATGACAAGGGTAGCCCACCTAAGGATTGTTTTGGCAGGGCTATAGCTATATCGTTTTTTGCGTTTTGCTCTTTTGGATAACCAACCAACAATATCTTGATAAATGCCCATTGGGCAAATACTAGAACAATAGATACGACCAAAAACAAAGGTGAGCAACACCAAACTCACCAGTATAATTAAATTGAGCGAGAGCAATGCTGGAACAAACTGAATCTTTGCCAAGAAGTGAAAGCTTTGTGGCAATAGTTCTCTGAAATCTAAGAAATAGAGTGTTATAAAAGAGAACAATAGAATGGAAACGCTAATGCGTATTTTTCTAAGCATGGGTTGTAAGCTTTTAATTATTTAAAAAACCATTGAATGTAATTTATTACCTTGAATTATTTATTTTAATTACCATTATTGCATTCAGTCTGCGTGTCTCACATCTTAACTCTTACCTCTTCACTATTTTAAATGCGTATCCGTTTAATATTTAGCTTTTTTAGGTCCATTGTTCCTAACTTCAATTCTTGTGCTTTGCCTATATGTGTTACTTTCTCTAGAGGCATTTCTCTTACTTGATTAAAGAAATTAGCTGCTGCAGTATCTACTGCTACAATATCTTGAGAAATGAATAATCCTTTTGAAAGCACCACGTCACTAATTGATTTTCCGCGTGGTCCGCTCGTCTTCATAAGACGGTAAGCATCTACAACATTCAAAACGGCAGGTTTTTCGTAAGTACATATGTCAGCAATACATTGTTGCAGGTCATTGGCATGAAAATATCCTCTGTCCCAAACAATGCCCATGTGGTTTTTCATAGATATGGTAAGTTGTGCACCACCATGATTCTTTAGCACAGGCACATTTATCCATTTGTCACAATCTACAATAGCTTGATGTATTTTAGTTGTCTTTAGGCTTCTTCCTTTAGGTAATGATACAGTTTTATAATATGACTCTTGGTCTGCCGGCATCACCTTAGCCCCTGCTGCCTTTGCAGCTTCTGCGATGCCACTCCTAGAATAACATTTCCGCCAATTATCGCAAGTATGATCAAACACTGACACTTCTTTAGCACCAGCATCAAAACACTGTTTTATAATCTCTTCAACTAGTTTAGGGTTTGTATTTGCTGCCATCTCCACAGGTTGATCCCATCCGATATTGGGTTTTACCACTACTTTGTCGCCAGGGCTAATAAATTTTTTCATTCCGCCCATTTCCGCAATTGCTTTGCGAAACATAATTTCGGGTTCACCACCCATTATGGCTACTAAATCGTATGCGTTAGCTGCACTGTTTGAGTTGAACGATTGGGTGAGCAAACTCATTGCATCGCTCTCTTTTATTGAAAAAGCTGCTCCGGTTAGTGCTATTGCTCGTAGAAAGTTTCTTCTGTTCATAGTTTATGGGTATTAAAAAATGTAAGTCAATAAAAGTAGTAAGTCAGTAAAAGTCTATAAGTCAATAAAAGTCGTAAGTCAGGATAAGTCTGTAAAAGTCATAAGTCGGGAAATGCCATCAAACCTTTTTCTAGTATCTAATTGTCTAGTTTCTAGTCCCCAGTCCCTAATCCCTATTTCACTAGCTATTTTTCACCAACCACACGGATTTGGAAATCCGCGCGAGCGGGCTAATAGCCAACGCCTAAACCCTAATAGCTCTTCTAGTTCCCAGTCTCTAGTCTCTAGTTCCTAGTCTCTAGTTTCTAGTCCCTATAATTGCACTCTCACCCCTCCAAACACTGT
>CAZBVD010000031.1:0-14327 GCA_964495235.1 uncultured Dysgonomonadaceae bacterium
ACATTTACGATACCTCCAATAGCATTTCTGCCATATAAGGTTCCTTGTGTTCCGCGCAATACTTCGATGCGCTGAATGTCTTGAAACTCAAAATCGAAAGCCGAGGGATTGAAGTACGGAACATTGTCAACATATAAACTCACCGTTTGTGCACCCGATCTTGCCCCAACTCCGCGAATGTATATAGGAGTAGAAACTTTTGAACCATAATTAGGTATAAAAAAGTTCGGAACAATTGCACTCATATCTGTTAGAGATTGCACTTGTCTGCTTTTTAGCATCTTGGGCGATATCACTGATATTGCTGTAGGCATGCGCTTTAGGGCATTGGTCTCTTTTACAGAACTTGTAATAACAAATTCATCTAAATTGAGTGTTCTGATAGTATCTTTGCCTTTCTCTTCATTTTCAACGGGGGTATAGTTGATAGAGAAGCCATAAACGACATTTAGTGTAAGCAGAAAAAGTAGGATTAGTTTTCTCATCGTTTTCTTTTTTATAATGTAGTTTTATAATTACATGCAAAGTAACTATTAAAATCAAAGCTTATCAATCACTACATATAGTGATTTTTTTCTTTAATTGAATTGTGCTGTTGATTTTCAATCACTATTGTGTGAGTTTTTTAAAGACTTACATATATTAAAAGTCTCTTTTTGCAAGAATAAACAAATGTAGAATGATGTTTTTGCTGAGAACATAGTATAAAATCCTTGATTTTGTTTTTCTATATAACTTTTCAACCCTGATGGGTGTTTAGTATGTATTGTTTAATAATTAAAGGATTACAAATAATATAATGGCTGTAAAATCAGAGTTTTGGGACAATCGGTATTCCGTTAGTGAATATGTATATGGTGAACATCCGAATAGTTACCTTAAAGAACAACTAGAAGCTCTTCCTATTGGGAGTATTCTTTTTGTGGGCGAAGGAGAGGGACGCAATGGAGTGTATGCTGCTAAGCTGGGTTGGAAGGTGTCTGCATATGATTTAAGTTTAGAAGGGAAGAGGAAAGCAGACAGGCTTGCTCGTAAACACAATGTGCAAATAGATTATAAGGTGGGCGAGTTGCATGAATTGGATTACAAAAAGGAGCAGTTTGATGTGATAGCATTAATATTTACACATTTCTCTTCAAAATCAAGAGAGGCTATACATAAAGAGCTCACAAACTATTTACGTAAAGGTGGAACTATTATAATGGAGGTTTTTAGTAAAAAACAGCTTAATTACCAAGTAAAAGGAGATAGTGGAGGCGGACCTAAAAATGTTGATATGCTATATGCTCTTGAGGATATTGAATCTGATTTTGAAAACTTCAAAGTCGTAGAGTTACAAGAAACTGAGAAGCTCTTGAAGGAGGGTGACCTTCATAATGGTTTAAGTTCTGTGATACGTTTTGTTGGCGTGAAGAACGAATAGGAAAAAACTTAAACCTCTCTTCATTTGTTTTTGTTATATTATAGAGGGTGTAGTATGTTTACACTCTAATTTAAGTTTTACCAATAGATATATAAAGGATCAGTAACAATGAAAAAGAAAATATTATTAATAGTAGATACGCAAAACGATTTTTGCCCTGGTGGTTCATTAGCAATCAAAGAAGGAAATGATATTGTGCCTATTATCAATGATTTGATGGATAAAATGGACCTCGTAGTTGCTACGCAAGATTGGCATCCTGAGGGATCAACCCATTTTGAGAAATGGCCAGTGCATTGTGTTGCCAATACTGTTGGAGCTGAATTGAATCCAGAATTGAATGCTAATAAAATAGATCAAATAGTATTGAAAGGAACAGGACATGACGATCCGGGTTATTCTGCATTTGATGCAACAAACATATCGCTTAAAGATTACTTAAAGGAACAGAATGTAGGTTCGCTTTATGTTGTAGGTTTAGCTACTGATTATTGTGTAAGAGCTTCCGCTTTAGATGCATGCAAGCTTGGTATTCACACTTATGTGGTGACTGATGCTATAGCTGCTGTAGACTTAGAAGTGGGCGACGGAAAAAAAGCTTTAGATGAAATGTATAAAGCAGGTTGCTTACTTGTAGAGTCGAAAGATATTTAAAAATTAGATAATCCAGATGAGTATAATGTAGAATTCATCTGGATTTTTTTTATCTTCCAAAGTTTAGTTCTTGTATTGGTTGCACTCCAATTCCAGGGAGGTCTGTAGCAATAATCTTTCCATTTTCAAGCGTTGCACCATCAAAGCAATCATTCGCTATCAATAAAGCACCGTCTAAATCGGCAAAGTCTAATCCCGCCGATAGTTGAGCGGCTGCTGATATAGCACAAGATGTCTCTGTCATGCATCCAATCATTACTTTCATCCCCAATGCTTCAGCCAAGTTGCGCATTTTCCATGCTTCACGCATTCCGGTGCATTTCATTAGTTTAATGTTGATGCCAGAGAAGATGCCTTTCATCCTTTCAATATCACTTAATCGTTGTAGCGATTCATCGGCGAAAATGGGCAATGGACTATGCTCTGCGAGCCACGCCGTATTATCGTAATCATATTTAGGCAAGGGTTGCTCTATCATTACAACACCTTTCTCTTTCAACCAATGTATCATGTCAAGGGCTTGGTGCTTGTCTCTCCATCCTTGATTTGCATCCACAGCCAATGGTAAGTTTGTAACTGAGCGGATAGCTTCAATCATGCGTTTGTCATCATCGCCGCCCACTTTTATTTTCAAAATATTAAAATCATCCATTGCTTCGCGTGTCTTCTCGCGCACTATTTCATCAGTGTCTATGCCAATAGTGAAGGTGGTGTGGGGAACTTTCTGTTTGTTCAAACCCCATATTGTGTGCCATGGAGCACCAATTATTTTGCCCACTAAATCGTGTAGCGCAATATCTATTGATGCTTTTGCAGCAGTATTGTTCTGGGCAATGTTATCAACATAGAATAAT
This sequence comes from uncultured Dysgonomonadaceae bacterium, assembly GCA_964495235.1. Classification (GTDB taxonomy): domain Bacteria; phylum Bacteroidota; class Bacteroidia; order Bacteroidales; family Dysgonomonadaceae; genus UBA2632. The sequence goes on from CAZBVD010000031.1 coordinate 2,932, forward strand.
ATTTCATCTAAGTGTGTTGGGTTTGAAAAAGAGGATAAGTCAACCTTCTTCAGAAATTCAATCACCGATGTTTGTGTTTCGCCCAAATAGGGTGGAAGAGATGCCTCTCCATAACCCACAAGTCCATCATACTCAATACGAGTAAGCACTGCTGGTGTGGTTTTTCTTGAAAACCCTGATATGGTAAACGTGTGTTTTAGTTGCAAATTGTATGGCGTCCAGCTTAGTTTCATTTTGCATGTTTTATTCATCATCAGATAGGTTAGTCTTTTTTATAAAAAGGATGTTCTGCAATTGGGGTTATTCCTTTAGTCCCTTCATAGCCAATATAGCGCATGGTTCGCAAATAGCGATTGGTATTAAACTCATCATATAGTTTATCCTCTGGGTTGAAGCTGCTAATATGAATATAATCGGATGCATGAATAAACTGCATATTACCTATATATATGCCAACATGCACAACTCGCTCTCTTGGGGTCTCGCGTGTAGCTTTTTCGCCAAAAAATACAAGGTCGCCTTTTTGCAGAGTGTTGAAATCTCTTTCATTGTCTACCTCCACACCACATAGCACCTGTTGCGATGCATCACGAGGGATAATAACTCCGTGAAGCCAACAGACGGTTTTGGTGAAACCACTACAGTCAAGCCCCTTAGAAGAGGTGCCGCCCCATAGATATGGCACACCCATTAGCTGTTTTGTAGTGTTTACAATGCTTTCGCCTGTAAATTCTATTCCGTTTTGCCAGTTTCCAACTTCTTGTGCATTTTGTTTCTGAACAAAAGCTGTTCTGTAATTAGGGTAGATTACTCTGTAAAAGTCTGTTTCCTCACCATCCATGGTAAGCATGTTTCCAGCAACAATGTCAGATACCGATTGCGATTGTGTGTTGGCATTGGTGTACGACTTTGCGTAGTGATTAGTGATAATTATTTTTGGCTTTTCCCAATGAGCTTTTAGCTCTTTGTGGTTTAATCGCTGTATCGAGCCAGATATCCACCCAATGTATCCATCAGGAGATTGAATTTGAAGCCAATCGCCCGATATATCTAATACCCTTACAGGCATTCCCAATAGTAATTGAGAAACCATTTCTGAACTATGAGCTGGTTTACTGTGGAGGTTAGCTACGGAATTGTAGATAATTCCCCAATTGTTTTCTCCAATTGCTTTGTCAGGTAAAATTCGGATGTTGTCTTTTATGAGTGGCTCTCTCTTTTTTGCTTCAGAAATCAACTCTTTGTAAGCAGCCTCGTTTGTTGTTTCACCATTTAGTTTGAGGCCTTTTTCAGACTCTATTACTTCAATGGAGAACACTTCAACACGTTTGTCGGGAGCGTATTTGTTGCTTATTGTTTGTATTAGGTGCTCTATGTTATTTATGAGAGATGTTGCTTTCTTGGTCATTATAATAAATACTGTTTTAACTTGGTGTGAGTTGTGGCTAATTGATAATGCAAGATAGTTTTTTCTTTTATTATTCCGAATAATAACTACAGAAATACGTTTATTTAATATTTTGTTTTTTTCGTTTGCTTGGCTGTAGCTTTAATCGAATATTCTTATTCAAAATATTCAAAAAACAAGTGTTGAATCTTAAATCCACAACTCAAGAATTCAAAAAGAAGGCTTAAATTTCAAATCCCATCAGGAGAGATTGCAAAAATAAGGCTAAAAGTCCAAATCCTACCACAAGGGATTGAAAAAAGAAGGCTTAATTTATAAATTCTACCACTAAGGATTGCAAAAAGAAGATTGGAATTTTCAATCCCACCATAAGGGTTTGAAAAAAAGAAATTTAAGCACTTAAAAATTAAGCCTGATTTCGAGATATTTCATCACAAAAAAACGTTCTCAATAGCTGAGAACGTTTAATTGTTTGATAACACCTTGGAATATTTGTAATTATATTTAATCGTTTCCGCGGCTATAGTTAGGTGCTTCGCGTGTAATCATTACTCCATGAGGGTGACTTTCTGCATATCCAGCAGTTGTAATGCGGGTAAACTTTACATGATGCAAGTGTTCAATTGTAGCTGCGCCACAATAGCCCATTCCAGCACGTAGTCCGCCAACCATTTGATACACCACCTCTTGCAAGCTACCCTTGAAAGGTACACGAGCTTCAATTCCTTCTGGGACAAGTTTTTTCATGTCGTCTTCTGCATCCTGAAAGTATCTATCTTTAGATCCTTTTTGCATAGCAGATAGCGAACCCATGCCACGGTATGTTTTGAATTTACGACCATTGAAAATAACAGTTTCGCCAGGTGACTCCTCTGTTCCTGCAAGTAGCGATCCCATCATTACAGAGGATGCGCCTGCTGCTAAAGCTTTTACAATATCGCCAGAGTAACGCAATCCGCCATCAGCAATAAGAGGCACACCTGTGCCTTTTAGTGCACAAGCAACATCGTAAATGGCTGATATTTGAGGCATGCCTACACCAGCAATTATTCGAGTAGTGCAAATAGAACCTGGACCAATACCAACTTTCACGCCATCTGCACCTGCTTCTACAAGCATTTTGGCAGCTTCGCCAGTGGCAATGTTTCCAACTATAACGTCTATGTTTGGGTGTAGTTTTTTTACTTGTCTCAGCATATCGGCAACACCTTTTGAGTGACCGTGTGCAGTATCAATTATTATAGCATCTACACCGGCTTCTACCAATGCATTGGCACGCTCTATAGAATCGCCTGTTACACCAATTGCAGCAGAAACACGCAGTCGGCCTTGCTCATCTTTACAGGCAAGTGGTTTGTCTTTTGCTTGAGTTATATCTTTATATGTAATAAGTCCGATAAGTTTATTGTCGGCATCAACTACTGGTAACTTCTCTATTTTGTGTATCTGCAAAATGTCTGCAGCGGCCTCCAAATCAGTAGATTGTTTGGTGGTTACAACTTCTTTGGTCATCACATCGTCAATAAGTTTCGACATGTTTCTCTCGAAACGCAAATCACGATTTGTAACAATACCTACAATGCGATTGTCGTCATCAACTACTGGTATTCCGCCAATATGATATTCGGCCATAATGTCTAATGCATGGGCCACTGTTTTGTTGCGTGTTGTGCTAATGGGGTTGAGAATCATTCCGTTTTCGGCACGTTTTACGGCACGTACTTGGTTGGCTTGATTTTCAATTGACATGTTTTTATGAATCACGCCTATCCCGCCTTCACGTGCAATGGCTTTAGCCATATTGGTTTCGGTAACGGTATCCATAGCGGCCGAGATAATTGGCGTATTCAATGTAATGTTACGCGAAAATTTTGTGCTTAAATCAACATCCCGAGGTAATACTTCAGAATATGCGGGAACCAACAACAGGTCGTCGAAAGTAAACCCTTCAGTAATAATTCTATCTGCAATAAATGACATAGGAGTAAGTCTTTTTAGGTTTTATTGCATGCAAAAGTACTCAATTTTTGTGAGAATGTGCTATGTGTTGAGCGTTTAAATAGAATATTAATGTTTGTTTCACAGTTTATGGTCAAAATAGCATCTATTAATATTATATATGTGCTTTATCTATTATGCTTTTCTAATATTGTTTGTATTGACTTGTTATCAGGGGTTTACTTGTTGTATAGTTTTTTTTTATAGCTGATAGGTGGTAAATTATAAGTTTTATTTGATGCATTAAATTACATTTGCAATGTAAATAATTTTAAAACATAATATATATGTCAGTATTAGTAGGAAAAAAAGCTCCTGTATTTAACGCACAAGCCGTTGTTAATGGGAGCGAAATAATAGAAGATTTCAGTTTAAATCAATATTTAGAAGAGAAATACGTTGTCTTTTTCTTCTATCCAGCAGACTTTACTTTTGTATGTCCAACAGAGTTAATTGCATTTCAAAATAAAATAGCTGAGTTTGAGTCACGAAACACTGTTGTTGTTGCTGCATCAACCGACTCGGCTACATCGCATTGGAAATGGCTTCAAACCCCTAGGAATGAAGGAGGTATAGAGGGTGTGAAATATCCCATTGTAGCAGATCACAATAAAACAATATCTATGGCTTACGATGTGTTAGCTGGTTTTTACACTGAAGATTCTTTTGGTAACTTAGCTTTCGAAGGTTCTCCCGAAGCTTATCGCGGATTGTTCTTAATTGATAAAAAGGGAGTAGTAAGACATCAAGTTGTAAACGATATGCCATTGGGGCGAAGCGTTGATGAGATACTTAGAGTAATAGATGCATTGCAATTTACTGAGGAGTATGGCGAGGTGTGTCCTGCCGATTGGAGAAAAGGCGATAAGGCTTTGTCTGCAACACAAGAGGGTATTGCAACATATTTATCAGATAAGGGATAAGGTTGGTATTTAAATAGCTAACATATTAGCTAAATAGAAAAAACTGCTCAATGCAATAAGATAATCTTATTTGCTATTGAGCAGTTTTGTTATTTAATAAAGTGTGCCTTTTTTATTCTAAGGCAACTTCTATTTTATAATATCTAATTGACGAAACACCTTTGTGATTTTATCTACAGCTTCATCAATTTGATCGATTGTGTGAGTAGACATTAACGAAAAGCGTATTAATGTGTTTTCTGCAGCGACTGCTGGCGGAACAACTGGATTTACAAACACACCATCTTCAAAAAGCATTTTAGTTGATATAAATGTTTTATCGCTGTCTCTTATATATAAAGGTATAATTGGGGTAGATGTTTCTCCTATTTCAAAACCATTCTCTCTAAAGCGTTTTAGAGAATAGTCTGTAAGTTTCCAGAGGTTCTCTACTCTTTCGGGTTCTGATTTAAGAATGTCTAATGCAGCAGATGCAGCAGCTGTTGCACCAGGTGTAATGCTTGCACTAAAAATGTATGGGCGAGAGTTATGTCGCAAGAAATTGATTGTGGTATAGTCGCTTGCAATAAATCCACCAATAGATGCCAATGATTTGCTGAAAGTTCCCATCACCAAATCAACATCGTCAAGCACGCCCATCTCTTCTGCTGCACCTTTGCCATTAAATTTTTTGCCCATTACACCAATGCCGTGAGCTTCGTCTACCATAATATTGGCATTGTACTTTTTGGCCAAACGAACTATTTCAGGCAGGTTGGCAACATCGCCTTCCATGCTGAAAACACCGTCAACAACAATGAGTTTTACTTTTCCAGGATGACATCTAGTCAATTGTCTTTCAAGCGACACCATATCGTTGTGGCGAAACTTTAGTTTCTTAGAAAAAGAAAGTCTTTGGCCTTCAATTATAGAAGCGTGGTTTAGTTCGTCCCAAAGTATATAATCTTCTCTGCCTGTAATGCACGAAATAACACCTTGATTAACATTAAACCCTGTTGAAAAAATAATTGCGTCGTCTTTGCGCATAAAGTTGGCAAGTTTTCTCTCTAACTCTATATGTATGTCAAGTGTTCCGTTGAGGAATCGTGACCCCGCCATACCTGAGCCATATTTTTTGATAGCATCAATAGATGCTTCTTTTACTTTTGGGTGGTTTGTGAGTCCTAAATAAGAGTTAGAGCCAAACATCAGTACCTTCTTCCCGTTTATGGTAACTACAGTATCTTGGTCACTTTCTATTACTCGAAAGTAGGGGTAGATGCCAGCAGCTTTTGCGCGTTGCGGAGCATCGTATTTAAACATCTTTTCTTTAAGCAGATTCATTTTCTTCTATTTACTCGATATTATTTCAAGTTTATGTGTGATAATACCAATTTAGATAAATAACCAATTGTCTTTTTTGCATACTATTAGCTGACAATTGGCCTAAAACTAATATGCAAAGATAACATTATTTTTTTTGTGTTACGCTTTCGTATCTTTTTATTCATGTTTTTCATCTTCGTGTTGTTATATTTTATCAAAGAAAAAGGGAGTATTGTAAAGTTTTTTGTTTTATTAGGTGTTCTAAAAACAAGGAGTGTTAGTTTTGCTTTACTAATACTTTTGCCATATTAGTCTCTATACTACTCGCAATCGTCGTGTTAGCTGGCTATTAATGATGAGAAAAGCAGCTTTCGCAGCAGTCGAAAGCGATAATACCTCAGTAAACGTGGTTTCGATCCGAGTGGAAATGTAGTTTTCCTCATTATAAAATGGTTTCTGTTCAAGCCGAAAGTACTTTTAAACCTTATATATTAAGCTTCAGTTTTAGGGCATGATGCTATTTCCCAACCAGTTCTTAGTTCTTTTTACACAGGAACCATTGTTTGGCTGTCTTTTTTATATTTCTCCTATCCATTGAAACTTAAAAGTAGAGATAAATATCATATATTTGTAATTAAAAACAAGTATATATATATATGAAAAAGATTTGGTTTTTAGCTGTGTTTTTTATTGCAAGCTTTAGTATAGCTGCACAGCAATACGGATTGCAAGAAATTGTTGATGGTGTTTATAATTCTAAAGGTGTAAAGTCTGTGGTTTCATCAGCCGACGGGGTGCATTATTATCAAATGAATGATAGAAGCAATGCTGTTTTGAAGTTTGAGTATGCTACAGGAAATGTTGTTGACACATTGTTTAGCACAGAAAAAGCACGCCAATGTACATTTGATACTTTTCAAGGGTTTTTGGTTAGCCCCGATGAGTTTAGGGTAATTGTATATAAAGACAGAGAGCAAATTTATCGCCATTCTTTTAAAGCAAACTATTACTATCACGACGTCCGTCGTAATTTGGTTAGAAAGCTTACCGAGAACGTATCTAAACAGATGATACCCACCTTCTCTCCCGATGGTAAAATGTTGGCTTATGTTATAGATAATAATATATGGATTAGCAAGTTTGATTTCAATACAGAATTGCAAATTACTAAAGATGGAGAGTTTAATAAGATAATAAATGGCGCTACTGACTGGGTTTATGAGGAGGAGTTTGCAGAGACACGCTTAATGGAGTTTTCTCCAGACAATAATTTGCTTGCTTTTGTGAAAACTGATGAGTCTGATGTAAAAAATTTCTCCTTTCAAACTTATGAAAAACAACTCTATCCAGGTTCATTTACCTATAAATATCCTAAGCCAGGTGAGAAAAATTCTAAAGTGGCGAGCTATGTGTATGATATAAATGCGCAAACTACCCGTAAAATGGATATCCCCTTGGATGAAGATGGTTATATGCCAAGAATTATGTTCACTACAGATGCTTCTCAACTGGCAGTAATGACACTTAATCGTAATCAGAACAGATTTGATTTGTATTTTGTTAATCCAAGAACTACAGTGGCTAAATTAATATTGCGAGATGAGAATAAGTATTATATCGATTCAAGTTTTTTGAAATCTATTCACTTTTTGCCTGATCGGTTTACTTATATATCAGAAAAAGATGGTTACAGCCACATATACATTTATAGTAACACAGGTGCACTTCAAAAACAGTTGACTAAGGGTAGTTTTGATGTTACAAGCTTGCTTGCAGTAGACCCTGAGGCTGGTGCAGTTTTCTATGAAGCAGCCGATGAAAGTCCCTTGCAGCGCAATATTTATAAAACAACTATAGATAGAGTAGTTACCACAAAACTATCTTCTAATATTGGGTATAACTCTGCTACATTTAGCAACAATGGTAAGTATTATACAAACAATTGGTCTAATACTGTTACACCAAGTTTGATTACAATGCACAACTCAAGCGGCAAGCTGTTGAGAACGTTACAAGATAATGAGTCGGTAAAAGAAAAATTTGTGCAGGCAAATTTTCCTGTAAAAGAGTTTATAACTGTGCCAGCAGCCGATGGTACAACGCAGCTTAACGGATGGATGATAAAGCCGTCCTCATTTGATGCATCTAAGAAGTACCCTGTTGTTATGATTCAGTATTCTGGCCCAAACTCTCAGCAAGTGTTAGATAAATTTGGAGTAGATTGGTATTACGCACTTGCCGAGCAAGGATATATAATAGCATCGGTAGATGGTAGAGGAACAGGCGCGCGTGGCGAGGCTTTTAGAAAACAGACTTATCTTAACCTTGGTATCATTGAGTCTGATGATCAGGTTTCTGCAGCAAAGTATTTTGGAACATTACCGTATATAGATGGCGGTAGAATTGGCATTTGGGGATGGAGCTATGGCGGGTATAATGTGTTGATGAGTATGAGTAGAGGAAATGGAGTCTTCAAAGCAGGTGTGGCAATAGCGCCAGTTACCGATTGGAGGTTTTACGATACCGTATATACAGAACGATTTATGCGCACTCCACAACAAAATTCAACTGGATATGATAATGGCTCTGCCATAAAATTAGCAGACAGGCTTCAGGGCAATTTATTATTGATACATGGAGCAGCCGATGATAATGTTCATGTGCAAAACTCTGCAGAATACGCGCGTGCATTGATACAAGCAGATAAGCATTTTGATATGTTTGTTTTCCCCGATAAAAATCATTTCATTAATGGAGGCAACGCAAGAAAGTATTTGTATAATAAGGTGATTGATTACTATAAAAAGAACTTATAGACTTTTAATTAAGAATAGGTGCTTTTGCTAAGGTCTTAAGTTGACTTTTGCAAATAGATAGTGGTTGCAATACTTATGCAACCACTATCTATTATTTCTGTATTGGTGTACTATATGGGTGAAAATAGGTGGAGTTTTCTCTATATGATTTCACCTATAATTAGTATATGCTAGGTGTTAGACCTAACGGTAAGATGTCCTATCTTGCTGATATTTCTTTCAAGTTATAAACAATCTATATGCCCTTATTGTTATATGGGCGTATCAATTATCATGCTTATTTAATTTATAGTATTATATGTCTTTGACATGTAACTTTTTTTTCGACCTAAGTTATTTCTTATATTAAGTAGATGCTTCAAGTGGTTGTTGGGAATGCTAAATATGGTATTTCCAATAATTTCTTTTTTTTGTGTTGATTTATTAGCTGCTTAGTTTCTCTAGCGTAAATTTCACCTCATAAATAAACATCAATAATAGTCTTTTATGAACAGAGAGTTTTTATAATAATACATATGTCATCAGATAGCTTTATAAAACGAATTTTGACTAATCCGGCTTTGGGTTTAATTCCGTATTTTGTTTTTTCAATTTTAATTGGACAAATAGATACGCTTTATGCTTTTGCAGTAGGGTTTGGTCTATCTATTTTGCCTTTGCTTTTTAGGGTGCGTAAGGAATTACGTATACTATATGATATATCAGCATGGGGTTTTCTTATTGCTGCTCTGGGACTCTTTGTTTTAATTCCCGATTTAGAGTCGCAACGTTCTTTTATTCTTGCAGAAGTTTCATTTGTGTTAGCTCTTATAGTATTCAGGCTGTTGCGTAAAAGTTTGATTAAAAATGCAGGAAAGAAAGGATTAGGCGAAAAGAGATTTTATCTTTACGAGTCACTTCAAGTTGCTTTTCAGGCGCAATATGCTCTTACATTTCATTTAATTGTAATTTTAAGTTTCAGGGTGTTCTCTAGTGCTCAATACTCTTTGATTGATACAGTGCTCGTTTTAAATTTATTTCAGATTATCCTTGCTATAATAATTATATTTCAGGCTTTGAGACTTAGATTGCTTAATAAGCGCTTGCAAGGAGAAGAATGGTTGCCTGTTATAAGCGAGTCTGGTACAGTGCAAGGTAGGATTGCAAAGTCTGTTTCAATAAGTCTAAAAAACAAATTCCTTCATCCGCTCGTTCGTGTAGCACTCATATATAATGGTATGCTATATCTTAAAAGCAGAGATGAATCTAGATTGCTCGATCCCGAAAAGTTAGATTATCCTTTCGAAACGTATATGCAATACAAGCAAAATATTGGTGAGGCTATAAATAACACAATAAAAAAAGAGGTGAAAGTAGACTCATTGCCTGTAAGGTTTATACTGAAGTATGTATTTGAAAATGAAAAAACAAAAAGACTTATTTTTTTATATGTGTCAATTATTACTTCAGAGAAGCTTTTTAACAATCTTCACTTAGAAAATGGTAAGCTGTGGACTATTAATCAAATTGATGATAACATAGGTAACGGTGTTTTTTCAGAAACATTTGAACTAGAATATGAATATTTGAAAAACACAGTGTTGATGACTGATTTTCCTTCAAGGAAATCAGACTAATTAGTTAGCTCTATCACATTTTGTTATATTTGTGAAGTTTTCAAAGAGTAAAAACAATCTAATATTTAGTTTTTCTTGATATGAAAAAAACTTTCACAAATGGTAAACGTGCTCGTCACACCATTCTCTTTAGCTTGATTGGCAATATTGTTCTAGTGTTTGTTAAGTTAATTACTGGGCTTGTTGGAAATTCTTTTGCATTGGTAGCTGATGCTATAGAAAGTTTAGGAGATGTTTTCTCTTCGGTTATTATATATTTAGGATTAAGAGTTTCAGATAAACCAGCTGATGAAGATCATCCGTTTGGGCATGGTAAGGTTGAGCCAATTATTAGCTTTTTAGTTGTCTTGTTTCTTATAGTAAGTGCTGGGTTTATAGCTCATCAAGCTATAAATAATATACAGTCACCTCAAAAGATGCCAAATCCTTATACATTAATTGTTTTGGCGGGTATTATGATATACAAGGAGTTGCTTTATCAGTATGTGAGTAAAAAGAGCAAACAAACCTACAGCACATCTTTAAAAGCTGATGCATGGCACCATAGAAGCGATGCTATTACATCACTTGCAGCTTTTGTAGGGATAGGGCTAGCGTTGCTATTAGGTGAGGGTTACGAGAATATGGATGATTGGGCTGCGCTAGTTGCATCAATAATTATTGTAATAAATGCATATTTTTTGTTCCGCCCAGCTCTTGGAGAGTTGTTGGATGAACAAAATCACGATGAACTTATAGATGGGGTGAGAGCATTGTCAGAGAAGGTGCCTGGAGTTATAGACACAGAAAAATGTTTTATTCGTAAGTTCGGAATGCGCTATGTAGTGGATATACATGTTCGTGTGTCGGCAAGTTTAACAGTTGATCAAGGACATACTATTGGTCATGATGTTCAAGATATAGTGCGAGACAACTTCCCGCAAATAGAATATGTTTTTACACATGTTGAGCCTAAATAGATAAGAGCTTATTTTACTCTAGTTTTTTTAAGAAAAGCAGGCTCCTATTTATATTTGGTATTGATAGATTTTAGTGTAGGTTTTCTTCTATCCAATTAGGATTCAGAGGACAATCTGAAAGTATATTGTAAATAATGATGATATTCTTTGCATATGTAGTTGATTATTTGTAATTTTGTGCCGTTTTTAGCCTCAGATAATTATATTGAATGATATAATAGTCTCATTATACGAGTATTATATAAAAGCGTTATAGCTTATTTTGCGGCTCAAAATAAATTTAGCTGAACCAGAAATGATTAATAGATTAAATAAATAAAGTAGAAAAATGCCTACAATTCAACAATTAGTAAGAAAAGGACGCTATGTGC
>CAZBVD010000032.1:0-14156 GCA_964495235.1 uncultured Dysgonomonadaceae bacterium
CTAAACAAACATTCTTATGTATTATAAGAATGTTTGTTTTTTAAATTATTAATCAAATGAGAAAAGTTTTATTATTACTGGTAATAATTTTAGCCACTTCATGTTATAGTACACAGAATAAAGGTGTTGCAACAGTAACTAAGGGAGAAGCAAAATCAATTGAAGAAACGCAGCTTTTTCAAGATAAACTACAACAATTAATAAGTAATGTGCAACCCGCTACAGTAGTTATAACCACGCATGAATTGTTGGCTGGAGTAAGGGGTATGTCGGCTAGTGGTGTGTCTGTGAGTGAAGATGGAATAATAATTACCGCAGGACATATGGTTATAGCAGGTGGTGAATATACAATTACATATCCCAATGGAACAAAGGTTCCTGCCTTGGGTTTAGGTAAAATTGGTACGCTTGATTTAGGATTGTTGAAAATAACTGAACAAGGAAATTATCCGTTTGCAGAAATGGGGTACTCGTCGTCTTTAGATGTGGGCGATTATTGTTTTAGTTTGGCTTACCCTGGTAGTTTTAATGCTAAAATGGCGGTGCGACTGGGTAAAGTAGCTTCGCTTAAGGATGGTCAGTTTGGTTTTCTAAGAACAACCTGTTTGATGGAGCCTGGAGATTCTGGAGGTCCTGTTTTTGATATGAATGGTAAGGTAATTGGCATTCGTAGTTATATTGGTATGTCTTTGGATGAGAACTATGATGCTCCTATAGATTATCATAGAGCGTACTGGACAGCGTTGCAAGAGGCTATAGAGTATCGTTTCTACCCCGATAAAGACTCTGTTGAATATCCTACTGACCGTGTTGACTATATTTCTTATGATCAGGCAAAGTTTAAAGAGAGTATGAGTGATAGGGCAGATTTTGTTGCCATAATAGTAAGTAAGAAAGGTGAGGTGGAGAAGACTATTCAAGGGCTTCTTATCAATTTAGATGAGCTACCGCGTAATAATAAAGTTGCTAATATTAGCTATGTGGTGAGTAAAAGTTCTGAAGTATTGAATAACCCTATTGTAAAAGTTGGTGATCAGGTTTTTGATGGTGCTACAGTTCTTTATAGGGACTATGATAAAGATTTAGTTTTATTAGGTTTAGATAGCAAGCTGAACAGTGCCATTGAGCTTCAGGATATTGTAAATGAAAATATGCAAGAAGGAGCTGTTGGCAGAATTCTTTATTCTCCTATTGTAAATGGCGATGATTTGATAAGTGTGTTAGGCGCAGCAGATTTTAAGCTTTCAGGAAAATATAGCTCAGGATATCTAGGAACTAAAGTTGAACTGAAAGATGGTAAGAATATAATTACTTCAATTCAGCCAAACAGTTCTGCAGAGGAGTCTTTGTTAAGCATTGGAGACGAGTTGCTTCGTGTAAATGATGTGAAAATAGATGAACCTTCAACTTTAATTGCTGAGCTTAAAGAGAAGAAACCTTTTGAAGTTATAACTCTTGTAAGAGCTAAGGATAGTGTGCAAGATACTTTGCAAATAGAGCTTAAAGTAAGGCCATATAGCGGCATTGACCATATTTCTGAAGAGTTTGAAGATGGAAGAAGCGACCGCAGGGATGGGTTTGATAAAATATTTATTCACGATGCTCGTTTAAAACCCTCGGAGTGTGGCGGACCAATTGTTGGTTTAGATGGAAAGGTTTTGGGTTTAAATATGGCGCGTTATAGCAGAACAAGTAGTCTTGGATTGTCGGGGAAAGAAATCTACGATTTTTTGAAAAGCTATTTAAGCAATTAAGATTATTCTACTATTTAAACTTTGTTTCTGTTGTGCTCCAATTATTTATTAAATGCTGCAATAGCTTCTTCACGAATTGTTTGTGGGTGCAGGTAAAATAGTAGGGGCGGTACCTACCTGTTTCATGAAAAAATTGGGTGTGACCCCTAGACTGATAAGCTACTGCTAGATAGACATTGTAGGGGCGAATTGCATTCGCCCTTTTTCTTTGCAGTTTTGTTTCAATTTCAGCGCTATTGCTGATTATATCTTGCGTTTTGATATGTTTTTATCAATAATGTGTCAATATGCTCTTTCTTTTGGTTGTTTATTCCTATTTTTACACCCAATTAGCGTGCAAGGTTATCGCAACACTATGAGTATGAAAACAGCTGTACTTTTACAAATCTTGTTGAGTGCAACATATAATATTAAAATAAAAAAATGAATAATTTATCAAACAGACTGATGTCTCTATCGGAGTCAGAAACTTTAGTAATGTCGCAAAAGAGTGCTGAACTAAAAGCACAAGGTGTAGATGTAATAAACTTGAGTGTGGGCGAACCCGATTTTGCTACTCCCAATCATATAAAAGAAGCTGCCAAAGAAGCTATCAACAATAATTTTACTTTCTATACTCCTGCAACAGGCACGCTAGATTTGAGAAAGGCTGTTTGTGGGAAGTTGAAAGCTGAAAATGGATTGAGTTTTACACCCAACCAGATTGTTTGTTCAAACGGTGCTAAGCAATCTATTTGTAATGCCATATTGGCAATGGTAAATAGGGGTGATGAGGTGATAATTCCTGCTCCATACTGGGTGAGCTACCCAGAGATGGTGAAGCTGGCCGAAGGAACCCCCGTGATAGTGAGTGCGGGTATTGAGCAAGATTTTAAAATAACTGCTAAACAGTTGGAAGAGGCAATTACTCCTAACACAAAAGCGGTTATCATTTGCTCGCCATCAAACCCCACAGGCAGTGTGTATAGTAAAGCTGAATTGAGAGAATTGGCTAATGTGCTTGTAAAGCACAAGCATGTATATGTAATTTCAGACGAGATATATGAGCACATCAATTATGTGGGTAAGCATGAAAGTATGGCTCAGTTTGAGGAGTTGACAGATAGAATGATTATTGTGAATGGTGTGTCGAAGTGTTATGCAATGACAGGATGGAGAATTGGCTGGATGGCTGCGCCAGAGTTCATTGCTAAGGCTTGTGCTAAACTACAGGGACAATACACAAGTGGACCATGCTCTATATCGCAGAAGGCTGCACAAGCGGCTTACGAAGGTAGCCAAGATGAAGTGGAGGCAATGCGCCAGGCATTTCAACGAAGAAAGAAGTTAACTTTTGAGTTATTGTCGGATATTGATGGCTTAGAGGTAAACAATCCGCAAGGAGCTTTTTATCTGTTTCCAAAGTGTAGTTCGTTTTACGGTAAATCATATGAAGGACGCATTATAAATAACTCGTCGGATTTGTCTATTTATCTATTGGAAGAAGCACATGTAGCCTGCGTAGCAGGCGATGCTTTTGGTGCTCCTGATAATATACGACTTTCATATGCAACCTCTGATGAGAATTTGGTAGAGGCGGTGGGGAGGATTAAAGCTGCTCTGGGTAAGTTGAGAGCTTAAAAATATGCGAGTGGTGTGTGATTTTTTTTTAAGTTATTGCAACTCACCCTCAATTTTATGTGTGTTGATTATTCTTTTTATTAAAAAAGCGATGAGAAACTGCTTTTATAAAGCTATGACTGGTGTTGTTGTAAATGAATTTTATGAGTTAAAAGGCAAATTGGTGATGTAGAATTAGATAATCAGGTCGTGAAATTCAAATCTGACGTCTAGGATTGAGAAAAACAAGAGATAAAACTCAAAACCTACTTTGCAGTATTTGAAAAATAAGAGATAAAACTTCAATCCTGCAACGCAAGATTAGGGAAGTATGACATAACAGTTTAATCCCACGTCATGAATTTGAAAAAAATATGACGTAAAATATAAACTCTTAGTCTTTGATTTGAAAAGTATGACACAAAAGTTGCATCTTGAGTTAACAAGAATGTCAGAGATAAAATTCAAAATAATTGAGGTTTTTACTGGTTTAAACATTTTTCTGCAATCACATAACATTGTGTGTAATGCCTTTTAAAGAGTGATTCCCATGTATAGATTAAACAACGAAATCGCACTAATAGCTAATTAGTGCGATTTCGTTGTTTTTATAAGAGGTTAATTAAAGTTTAAAATATAGGTATTTGCCATATTAGTCCTAATGAAACTCTATTACTATCTTCCATAGTGTGATTAGTAGCACGGCTTGTATAATCGTACGAACGTCCCACATAAGTTAAGAAAAAATGCAGTCCTTCATTTACCATTGGAAAATACTCTAAACCAGCAAGATATCCATAAGAACTGCGATACTTACCTTTTTCTATGCCATTATCTTCGCTTGACAATGATGCTGTTTCATAAGTTCCTTTTACAAAACAATTCCAGTTGGGAGCAAATCTGTATCCCAAACGAAGAACAAACGATAGATATTCAGCATCATAAGCAGTATGTCCATCGGTCATGCCTATCATATCTGTGATGATACCTTTTCTGTCTAGTCCTTCGCGAGAGTACATGGCATCAAACCAACCATTAAACTTATCTACCTTCAATTCATTACCTAATGCAAAATAATACATCTGACGGCTTTTACTTTCGTTCATTGCTGAAGCTGACCATCGTGTTTTATAAACATCGTTGAAATTACCATTCCAGTTTAAAGTAAACAGCATAGGGATTTTGTTGTCAACCAGATTCTGCCCATAAGTATCACTAAAACTATCATTGCGGCTGTTTAGTATTTGAAATTGTAATTGGTGGGCAGGAGATACTTGATATGCTAAGTTTACACCAGTTAAAAAATTACTCATGTATTCTATCATATCGCTGTATTCGTAAATCTCAATAGGATTTAAATCGAATTCTATACCTCCATAAGCAGCACATTGTTTACCTAGAAACATTGAGAACTTGTCTGACAATGAAACGCCTAACCCTGCTATGTCTATAGAGGTTGGCATATTATCTATGTTATTATTAACTGCATTACTTCTGTTTAAACGATGTCTGTATCTATAGGAGAGGCGGTCAGTTAATTGTCCCTTTGCTTCAATACGAAGTTGGCGCATATTAAATTTTGTACTAAAATCTCCATCATCTGCTGCGTCTAAACTACCATTCATATTTAGATATAAATTGAATTTATCCGACTTAGTGGAAACTTTAGTAAGCTCTTCCCACATACTAGAAGTAGACTTGCTATCTTGTGCAGTAGCCTTCTTGGACATTGTAAATAGTCCAAGAGCTATCATAAATATTAAGGTTATCTTTTTTTTCATGTTCATCTGTTTTATTTCAGATTAGTATTCCATAAAATAATCTTGGATTTGTTTCCAATCATTAGTTTTAGTAAGCGCTAACATAAGTAGAATGCGTGCTTTTTGTGGATTTAACTCTTGAGATGCAACGAAATGATATTTAGCGTCATCTACTTCTCCTTCAAGTGTAGTAGGGCCTACAGGAACACGCGAAGAGCGAACAACTTGGATGCCTTTTTCTTGAGCTTCTAATAGAACTGGAAATACGTTTTCATGAAAGTTTCCATTACCTACTCCTGCCAAGACAATACCCTTGTAATTATTTTTCAACATTGGTGTAACCATATCAGCTTGAACATCAGCATAGCTATATACGATTCCTACTTTAGGTAGTTCATCTATGTTTTCAACATTGAAAGTAGAGTTAATAGTATGTTTTTTTGTTGGACGTAAAGAATAATAAACATTTCCGCTTTGAATATAACCTATGGCTCCAGAATTGGGAGATTGGAAAGTTCCAACGTCTTGTGTGTCTGTTTTAAGAACGTTATGTGCATCTAATATTTTTCCATTCATAGCTACTAACACTCCATTTCCTTTAGAAAGTGGTGATGCAGCAACTACTACAGCATTGTATAGGTTTAATGGGCCATCGGCACTTAAAGCAGTAGATGCACGCATAGATCCAACAAGCACTACAGGTTTGTCGCTCTTAACTGTGAGGTTTAGGAAAAAAGCTGTCTCTTCCATAGTATCTGTACCATGCGTAATTACTATACCGTCGCAATCGGGCGAGCTTAATAATTCGTTTATACGCTTTGCTAATATTAGCCAAACCTCGTTTGTCATGTCTTGAGACCCAATTTTTACTATTTGTTCACCTGTAACATTTGCTACTTGTTGAACTTCGGGCACAGCGTCTAGTAATGTGCCTATAGCTACTTGACCAGCAGTATAGCTACCTTCTACAGCAGAACTACCAGCGCCAGCTATAGTTCCCCCTGTAGCCAATATGTGAATGTTGGGTTTTTGAGCAAAAATTGCAATTACTGTTAGCATACAAATTGTAGTGGCTAAAAATCTTTTTAAATTCTTCATAATAAATACATTTTAGTTAATAAATAGATTTACTTTATAGCTGTTTTGTGATTACCAGTATAGAAGTGTTAGTAAGTAACCTACAAATATTCCAGTTCCAGTAGCTATTAGTCCGGGTTTCATAAATGAATGATTTAGTAGGTATTTACCAATATGAGTAGTTCCTGTTCTGTCAAAATTTATAGCTGCTACAACTGTAGGATAATTTGGGAAAAAGAAATAACCATTTACAGCTGGAAAAAAAGAAATTAATAGCAGGGGAGATAAATTAAGAGCCAATCCTAAAGGCATTACAGCACGTACTGTGGCTGCCTGGCTAAATAGTAAAATAGACATAATAAATAGAGCCAAACCAAACAACCATGGCATTTGTGTAACAATATCTTGAATGCTTGCCATTATATTGGTGAGGTTTCCTTTAATAAACGTGTCGCCCATCCAAGCTATACCAAAAATAGCGATAACAGCTTGCATGCCTGCAGAGAAAACAGAACCGCTTGCAGCTTCTAGCCCATTTGTTCTAGTGAGTAGTAAAATTAATCCTGCTGTTGAGAGCATAATTATCTCAATTATAGCGGGCATATCTAGCATAACCATTTCTCCATCAATTAAAAAAGAGGGGCGTAATGATTGTATAGAACCAAATAGAACAACTGAAAAGGTTGCAATCAAGAATATTATAACGGATAGGCGTGCTCTAGGAGCTTCTTTTATTTTCTTAGAATGTTTTGATGAATCTTTGAGTAAGCCTTCTTTTAGTCGTCTTAAATATTCGGGGTCGTTTTCTAGTTCTTTTCCAGTTTTTAGTGAAAATATAGCAGCAATAATTACTCCTATTAAAGTAGCAGGAATAGATACTTTAAGAATATCGAAGAGTGAATATCCAAAAGGGCTTAACAGTGCTAACAGTGCTACTGTGGCTGCAGATATGGGGCTGGCTGTAATAGCTTGCTGAGATGCAATAACCGATACTGCCAAAGGGCGTTCGGGGCGTATTTTAGCTTCTTGTGCAACTTCTGATATTACAGGCAAAATAGAGTAGGCTACATGGCCCGTACCTGCTACAAATGTGAAGATATAAGCTACCAATGGGCTTAAGATGGTTATTTGCTTTGGATTATTTCTTAACAGATGCTCTGCTTTTTTTACTAAGTAGTCTAATCCTCCGGCGGCTTGCATGGCTGATGCAGCAGATATAACGGCCGCTATCATTAATATAACATCAATGGGAGGAGAGGTGGGTTCAAGACCAAAAACAAATACAAGAATTGCCAATCCAAGGCCTCCCATAACGCCTAATCCGATGCCTCCTAAGCGAGCACCAACTAATATTGCGATAATAATAATTGTGAATTGTAATAGTAGCATATTTACAAGCTTTATATATTATTGTTTGTAAAGTTACCTGTTTTTCATATAATGGCAAAGAAATATTGTAGATATATAGAATTAATGTTTATTTTTTTTATATATATATATAATTTAGTTTCTGCAGAGTTTATATACTTATGCTTGTTAATTGAAATCCTTGATGTGTTTAGCAAATAGCTATACTGATATAATTGAATACTCTGTTTGTTATGATGAGTTATTGGTGAGATGCTAATCTACTTTAGGCAATTTTGAATGAAGTGATTCACACTATTTCAACTGCTAATTAAAGCAAAAAAGATGTCCTGTAATGTGGGACATCTTTTTTGAATTGCATTATATTATTCTAAATTTTACTCTTTGCTTGTTCTCTCTTTTTGTTCAACAAAATAGGGTTGGAACGAATAAGAAGAGTGTTTATCCCATTTTGCATTTATTGTTGGGAGTTGTTGCTTTAAGTTGTTCTTTATTTCAACTAAGTTTTCTTTGCTTGCCTGATTGGTCCATTCATTTGGGTCTGTGTTATGGTCGTATAGTTCTTCAGTGCCATCTTCATATTGAATATACCTATAGGCGTCTGATTTAACTGAGTGGTTATTCATCCCAAATGTGGTGATTGCAAAGGTTGTTTCGCCTGGCTTATCACTCAACATTTTTGGAGCTAAGCTTATTCCTTCGTTTCTATCATATTGGGGTAAGCCACACAAGTCTAGTAATGTAGGATATATCGAAAGCATCTCTACAGCTTGGTTTATTACTTTTCCTTTAGGCAGATTGGGTGCAGCAAACATTAAGGGTGCGTTTGTAGCGGTTTCCCATAATGCATGTTTTGCAAATGTGCCTTTTTCTCCAAGGCGATAACCATGATCAGACCATAATACAACTACAGTATTATCCGCATACTCACTATTGCGAAGCGCATCAAGCACTCTTCCAACTTCGTAATCAACATAGCTAACACAAGCTAGATAAGCTTGAACAATTTTTGGCCATTCGCCACTTTCAATAGCCCAGTCGGTTGTTGGCATCATGGGTAGGTCGTTTATCATAAGCCCTATTTCGGGTATATCATTCAGGTCGTCAGCTTTGTAGGGCGGTGTTACAATATCTTCTAATGGATGCATATCGAACCATTTTTGTGGAACATGAAATGGAGCATGAGGACGCAAAAATCCAACCGCAAGGAAAAATGGCTTATCGTATTCATTGCCAAGCTTCTCGATTGTCCATGTAGCCGATTGATTGTCTGGCATGAGTGAGTCATCTTCGGGATAAGCACCCCAGTCTGTACTTGTGCGGCCATATATTTCGGGGTCTGCAGTTCCGTGTCCATCCCACGCCATGCGTTTTTCAGGTCTGGGGCCAAATCCTGGTACACGACCTCCCGATTCATCAAAAGATCCTTTTGGGAAGTGTGTGTGAAATATTTTACCTATCCCCATGGTGTGATAACCATTATCTCTAAAATATTCGGGAAGAAAAACAATGTCTTTAGTTGCAGGATTTTCAGAACGAACTAATTCATCGTCAATCATTCCATAGATTCCTGTTGTTGAGGGACGTAGTCCTGTCATTACAGAGGCGCGCGATGGGCCAGAGAGAGGTGCTTGACAATGTGCATTTGTGAAAAGAACTCCTTCAGCTGCAAGCCTATCTAAGTTGGGCGTTTTTGTATTTGGGTGACCGCCCATACAACCTACCCAGTCGTTTAAATCATCAATAGCAATAAACAGAACATTGGGTTTTTCTAGTTTATCGACAATTTCTGTAGAACTGCTTTTTGGTCCACAAGATACAAGAGAAAGCGCAATGTCTAACCCTATAAAATAGGTTGCATACTTCACGCTTCTGGTTTTGATATTCATAATTTGACAGATTAATAATAATGAGAAATTAATTTAGATTTAGTTCAATCCAAAATTAGTCTAACCTGCTATGGAGCTTATCTTCTCGCGGGTATTTGAGAGAAATGATATAGCAAATTGGTGAAAATGATTTTTGCGGATAGAACACAGATTGCAAATTTAATGTTTAATGATGCATCAAGCAACAAAATAAACACTTTATTCTTAAAATATTTAGATGCTAAACTTTGCTTAAAGCCCCAATTAATAGATGATATTTATCAACCGTTATTTATTGGTTTAATTACAACTCTTTCTTTTTTTGACTTACGACTTTTTTTAAGGATTATACCTTATCTCACCCACGATTTCATCATTTTTGTCAAGCAAAATTAATATCCAGGAAGAGTACCAAGGATCGGTTTCTTCGTTTTTATATCCAAAAACATATGTCATGGAGTAGGCTATGTTGGTATTATTGCTTATCTCTTCTAACAGCTCAAAAGCCTCTTCGTTTTCTTCATAAGCTTTTGGAACATTGCTATATATCTGAGGCGTTTTGTGGTCTGCAATTAATTGATTGAGGTTGAACTCTTTCTTTGGGTGAAACTCAATAGATTGATGATACTGTGGAACAATTCTTTCAACAATATATGCCTCTACTCTCTGCTCCAAATCTGAGTGTTCATTTTTCTGCTCTGTGTTTTTTTGCACACAAGAGAAAAGTAATAGTGTGAATAGTATTAAAATAGAAATTATCTTTCTGTTCATTATGTTTGTTTTTTGCTCTTAATTCTAAGGCTTGAATATTATACCGCTATAGCGGATAGTTTCTATTATAGTATTGATTTGAGCAATGCCAAGAATCTCTTTGAATATTCTATAGGTATGCACTCTTTACTTATTTTTAAGGGAAATATCTTATGTGCCCAATAATTTCAGATTGGTAATCCAATAAAAGTAAAACCCAAAAAGGATCCCATGCATCGGCCTCATTGTCTTTTAAGCCAAATATATATGGCATGGAATAGGCTATATCTGCTTCTCTGTTAGCTTCTTCTAGCCAATCGAAGGCCTCTTGGTTGTCTTTAATGGCGCGGGGTTCGTCTTTAAATATTTCGGGGTATTTATAGTCAGCAATTAGTTGATTAATATCGAACAGTTTTTTCTCATTAAACTCAATTGAAATGTGATGCTTGCAGTTGAACTTTTCTATGATATAATCCTCTATCTGTTTTTGATGTTCTGTAAGTTTGTTTTCATCATTTACGCTTGCTTGTCCGAAAGTAACGAATAAAAACGAGAATAAGAAAAAAATGGTTATGCTGCTTCTTTTCATATTGTTATGCTGTTGGCAAGGTGTTTTTGGATTCACCCTTGTTTGTTAGTGTATATTTTTAGTCACTATATAAACTCGTCAAACATACAATAATATGTATTAACATGAAAATATTATTGTGCTGAGTTGTATCAAAAAACAAGTTTGCTGCGTATAATAATAAAATGTTTTAAGAGGGGCGAGAAATGAATGGCTTCAAATGGTGCATTACTCACAGTTGTCAATACTATTCAGCTATATTTATAACTACCTTGACTTTGTTCTTAAAATGCCTAAATAAACATTGTTTGTTTTAATAAATATTGATATCTTTGTTATTAGTTAACAGTTAGGAAAGGTGTTGGTAATGTTTACATTACCAAATGCATTATGTGCGTTATCTAATACTGGGTTGGTGGGGTAAAACACACTCCAAATATAGGTTTTAGAAAACACTATTAGATAAACAAATTGCCTGTAGGAGTATAAAGCCTTGTTATCACCGAGCTAAGACATGTAAGACAGTAATAATTTGTTAGAAATTTAATTTATGAAAAAACAATTGGTTTTAGGCGCTGAGGCTATTGCAATGGCTGCTCTTGATGAGGGGATTTCTGCTGTTTATGCTTATCCGGGCACACCCTCTACAGAGATTACAGAATACATTCAAAACGACTCTTATGCGCAAAGAGAAAAAATACACTCTAAATGGTCGGTAAATGAAAAGACTGCTTATGAGAGTGCTTTGGGCATGTCTTATGCTGGCAAGCGAAGCATGGTTTGTATGAAACATGTGGGCTTGAATGTGGCGGCCGATGCTTTTATGAATTCATCTATAACAGGTATTCATGGTGGATTGGTATTGGTTGTGGCCGATGATCCATCGATGCATTCATCGCAGAACGAACAAGACTCTCGGGTATATGGTAAGTTCTCCTTCTTGCCCTTATTAGAACCTTCCAATCAGCAAGAGGCATACAATTGTGTGCGAGATGCTTTTAAATTGTCTGAAAAGGTGAAGTTGCCGGTGATAGTGAGAATAACTACACGTTTGGCTCATTCCAGGGCAATAGTGGAGCGAAAGGATGCTGTTGCTCAAAATGAATTGAATCCTGAAACTGACAAGAAAAAATGGATACTGCTTCCAGCCAATGCGCGCAATAGGTATGCAGGCTTGCTTGAGATGCAAGAAGAGCTGGTGGACTATTCCGAGACATCGCCTTATAACAGGGTGGTAAATGGAAGAGGCACAAAAGGAATTATCGCTTTTGGCCTTGCCTATAATTATGTAATGGAAATTTTAACGGAGTATGAATTAGATATTCCGGTTTTAAAGATATCGCAATACCCGCTTCCCTTAAATTTAATAACCAGCTTTTACAACAAGTATGACTCCATATTAGTTGCTGAGGAGGGCTATCCTGTATACGAAGAGTTGTTGAGGGGTTATTTTGATAATCCAAAAATATCGGGCCGACTTGACAATACCTTGCCACGCAGAGGAGAGTTAACACCCGATGCTATTGGCGATGCTTTAGGCGTGAAGAGAGAGAGTGGCAAACAGGATGTTGTTGATATTCCTAGTCGTCCACCCAGGTTGTGTGATGGTTGTAGTCATCGCGATTTATATGAAGCTTTAAATAAAGCATTGTTAGATTACAATCATCAGCATGTGTTTTCAGATATTGGTTGCTACACGTTGGGAGCCTTGCCACCCTTTAATGCTATAAACACTTGTGTGAATATGGGAGCTTCTATAACTATGGCTGTGGGAGCTTCTCAAGCTGGCTTGCACCCTGCTGTAGCAGTAATTGGCGACTCCACATTTACCCACTCCGGGATTACTGGATTGCTTGATGCTGTGAATTTTGGCTTGCCTGTAACAGTAATAATTTCTGACAACGATACTACGGCTATGACTGGGGGACAAGACTCTGCAGGTAGTGGTAGTTTGTATGAAATATGTGTGGGTGTGGGTGTGTCTAAAGACCATATTAAAACAATAATTCCGCTAAAGAGAAATCTGGAGGAGAATATAAGCGTCCTTAAAAACGAATTAGACTATAACGGGGTTTCAGTAATTTTAGCCTCACGCGCTTGTGTGCAAACATTAAAACGAAATAAAAAGAAATCAAGCAATGCATAAAAATGTAATTTTAGCGGGTATAGGCGGACAAGGAATTTTAACGCTTGCAGGTATTATAGATCATGCTGCTATGCAGTCGGGCTTACTTATAAAACAGGCTGAAGTACACGGTATGAGTCAACGTGGCGGAGCAGTACAATCTCATTTGCGGATTAGCGACCAGGAAATTTTTTCAGACTTAATCCCCAAAGGGAAAGCAGATATGATAATTTCATTGGAGGTGATGGAGGTGTTGCGCTACATTCCTTTCCTGGCCTGTGATGGTATAATAATTACTGCTACTGAAACGGTTAAAAATATTCCTAACTATCCCGATGAGGAGGATATTATTAATCAGATTAAGAGCAGTGGGTTTAAACATATCTTTGTGGATGCTCGCAAAACAGCTATAGAGGCGGGTAGTGCCAAAGCCGAGAATGTGGTGATGGTGGGCTTGGCATCTAAGTTTCTTGGAATTGATAAAAAGCAATTTCAGAATAGCTTAAAAGAGCTTTTTGCCAGCAAAGGAGAAGATATTGTGAACATGAACCTAAAAGCTTTTGATTTAGGCGAAGAGTTGGCTAAGCTTTTGTAATATACTGTTCATATACCTTATAGTTGCTATTGCTGCAAATAAAATAATCTTGAATTTATATAACAACCTATTAAAACTAACCTAAAATGCATACATTTTCAAATTCTGTAAAAAACTTACGTTCGTCTGAAATTAGAGACTTGATGAGCTTGGCCAATAAGCCTGGCATGATTCTGTTTTCAGGAGGAATGCCTGACAATGATATGTTTCCGCTTGATGAGATTGATGCTATTTATGAAAAACTAACTCCGCAGGAGAAGAAAATAGCCATGCAGTATGGGCCAACCAGCGGATTGCCACAATTACTGCAGTCGTTAACCCTGTTTTTAGAAAAGAAAGGTCTTCCTGTTTCTGAAAACAAATTGATGATTACTACAGGGTCTTTGCAAGGAATAAATATATTGGCTAAAACATTCATTAACCCAGGAGATACTATTATTACCGAAAATCCTTGTTTTATTGGGGCCGTTTCGGCTTTCAATTCCTATGAGGCTAATATTGTAAGCATTCCGCTTAATGATGATGGAATTGATGTGGATAAACTTGAGGAGGTGCTCAATAATTTAGAAGAGAAACCTAAGTTTGTCTATCTTACCCCCAATTTCCATAATCCAGCCGGTACTTTATACTCAGCCCAAACAAAGCATAGATTGATAGAGTTGTTGGATGGTAGGGGAATTCCTATTATTGAG
>CAZBVD010000033.1:0-13930 GCA_964495235.1 uncultured Dysgonomonadaceae bacterium
CTGTTAAAAAACAATTCAGGCAATACATTGTTATATTTCCATGTTTACGGAGCCGTGCCTCATTTAAACCTTGAGCTCTTTTCTCGTAAATCAAAAATTACTGTAACTAATCAGCTAGTTGATTATTTAAAAAGTAATGAAACAATCAAATTTAAAGTGAATTAACACAAAACATAAATATTAACAAACCAAATTAAAAAGTACAATTATGGCTCTTGAAATTACAGATGCAACATTAGAAGATGTTCTAAAAACAGACAAACTTGTAGTTATAGACTTTTGGGCAGAATGGTGTGGCCCTTGCAAAATGGTAGGCCCAATCATTGATGAATTAGCTAAAGAGTATAGCGAAAAGGCAGTTGTAGGGAAAGTTGATGTAGATAACAACGACGAAGCTACCTCAAAGTATAGTATAAGAAACATTCCTACCACAATCTTTATCAAAAACGGAGAAGTTGTAGATAAAGTTGTAGGTGCAGGATCTAAGAAAATTTTTGTTGAAAAACTAGAAAAGCACCTATAATCATATTGATTCAATTAATTTATTTAGTAGTTAGTAATAAGGGGAGCATTTTTATGCTCCCTTTTTATATTGAACTAAAAAAAGAAGTCACAGTGAATTCTTTTTTCGTTTTTAATATTTCCTTATTATAAAAGGCTTACCTATTTTCTTGATTATCAACCGCATCTATTAATTTTTCGATTTCTTCTGGATCACCTAACAAGTAATCTTTTGTTACATTCAAGTCTTTGTCAAACTCAAAAACGTAAGACATACCTCTGGGGATGTTTAATTTTAAAATATCTTCTTCTGAAATATTCTTCAAATGCATTACAATATCACGTAAGCTATTTCCGTGAGCAGCAACAATTACTTCATCATTAGCGTTTAGACTAGCCAATATTTAACTATCCCAATAAGGAAGTATACGTTCAACTGTTTCTTTTAATGATTCAGTTAAAGGTAAATCTTTTCTGTCAACTTTTGAGTACCTTTTGTCCATGAAAGGAGAGTGCTCATCATTTTCCTCAAGCGCTGCAGGTTTACATCAAAAGTACTACGCCAAGTAAATACTTGCTCTTCACCATACATCTTAGCTGTTTCAGTTTTATCTAAGCCTTGCAACATACCGTAAGACTTTTCATTGAGACGCCATATTTTTTCAACAGGAATCCAATCTAAGTCCATTTCATCTAAAACAATATTCAATGTCTTAATGGCTCTTTTCAAATACGATGTATAAGCTTTGTCAAAAGAAAACCCCTCTTTTTTCAATAGCTGACCTGCTTTAGCAACTTCTTGCTCACCCAGTTCAGTTAGGTCAACATCTGTTCATCCTGTAAGTTTATTTTCGTTATTCCATGTACTTTGTCTATGTCGTATCAATACTACTTTTTTCATATCAATCAAATTAATGTTTATTTATATTATAATTATTTTGTTCTTAAATGAGTTTAAGTATACAAAAACAAAGAATTAAAGCAATAATCACGTTTTTTTATAAACTCATTTAAAAACCAAAATTTACTTGCTTTGCTTGCTTATCAATTGGTTTAAAACATTTCGCTGACGAATGAAAAAAGTTAATGCTAGGAGAGATGCTAGAAAATCTGAAACGGGTGTAGCTGCCCATACCCCATTAAGACTAAACATACGAGGCAAAATAATAATACTGGGTATCAAAAATATGAGCTGTCGGCTCAAACTCAAAACAATAGATTTCTTTGCTTGTCCAATACTCTGAAAGTAGCCTGACATTACGACTTGAAAACCTACTAGTGGAAATGCAAGTATACTAATACGCATAGCATTCTCAGCTAGATCCAATAATTTAAGGTCCGAAGTAAATGCTTGTGCAAAGACTCTTGGGAAGAACACTCCAAACACAAATCCCAATGTAGTAACAATGGTTGCAATTTTAACTCCATAATAAAAGGCAGCTTTAACACGATAGTATTTCTCTGCACCATAATTATATCCTATTATAGGCTGTAAGCCTTGATTTAAACCAATGACAAACATTGTGATGAGCATAATTAATGACACAAGTATTCCATAAGCACCAATAGCCAAATCGCCTCCATAACTCTTCAGCGATGTATTCATTAATACCGCAACCCCGGACGCTGCTACTTGCATAAAGAAAGGTGAAAGTCCAATTGAAATTATTGCAACAAGAATACTTTTTTCAAATCGAATATTCTTTTTACGGAGTCTTAGCGATGTGGATTTTCGTGTAAAATGATACATCACAAAAAGCATTCCTATGAACATGGAAATAACGGTAGCCCATGCTACTCCAGCAATTCCCATACCAAAAACGAAAATGAATATCGGATCTAAAATAATATTTAGAGCAGCTCCTATAAGCATTGTATACATAGCCTTTTGAGGATAACCTGAGGCGCGCATCATGCTATTGAAGCTAAAGGTCATGGTTACAAATATATTGCCGGGCAATATAATTTGCAGATAGTCTCTTGCATAAGGGTAAGTTTCCTCACTCGCCCCAAAAGCCATGAGAATAGGCTCAAGAAAAATCATGAGCAATGTAATAAAAATAAGATTGAGAACAATGGTCAATAGGAACGAGTTTCCTAGTATTTTCTCGGCTCTTTCTGGATCTTTCTTTCCTAAATTAATTGATATTCTGCTAGACGCTCCCGCTCCAACTAGCATACCTAAGGCAGCGATAAGATTCATCACCGGGAAGGTTATAGCCAAACCAGATATAGCAAGTGCTCCCACCCCTTGTCCTATAAAAACACGGTCAACAATGTTGTAAGTGGCGTTTACCATTGTCCCCACAATTGCTGGTAGAGCATAATCCCATACAAGCTTGCTTATTTTTTTTGTTTCTAGTTCTTTTTCTCTAGTTGGTATCAATATATATATCTATTTCTTTCCTATGTACTTAAAAGACTGTTAGCTTTGATAATTGAATTCAGAAACAAACCCTTCAACTCCTTTTATTAAAATCGAGAAGCGCATCTCACTCACACATCATTTGTGAAGTATATTCATTCGATTGCAAAGTATTAATTAAAAGAGGGGGTGAGATATTTTAAATTCAACTACCTATTCTTAAAAAAATGCTTCTATTTTTTATTTGTCATTATATCTAGGACAATTCTATCAGTTTCTAGCATACCCTCTTTCCCAATTTTGGCCATGTTTCGAATAGTTTGATCTACATCTTTGTCCACAATTCCTTCTTGTTCACTAATCACTCCATTTTCAATTGCCATTAAAGCAGAAAGCAAGGCAGTGGAAGTACCGCTAGTTATTTTAAGTGAGCAACTAGGCTTGGCCCCATCACAAATCATACCAGTAATATTACCAATCATATTTTTGGTTGCAAAAGTAATCTGCTCATAAGTCCCACCCATCAAATAAGTGATCCCGCAACTTGAACCTGTAGAAGCTACTACGCAACCACAAAGAGCAGACAATCTGCCTAAATGTTGCTTTATATATATAACTGCTAAGTTACTTAACACTAAAGCACGAATAAGTGTTTCCTCATCTGCCCCTATTTCTTCTGCATAAGAAAGAACTGGCAAAGTAGAAGCTATACCTTGATTTCCACTCCCTGAATTACTCATTACTGCAATTTTTGCTCCATCCATTCGCACATCGCATGCTCCGGAAGTAGCTATCAGCATCTTAGAGTGGGGGTTATTACCAAACACAGAAAGCCCCATTTTGCCACCTAATATTTTAGACACATTGTGTCCGTAAGTATCATTTTGAGCTTCCTCTGATACGGCTTTGTTCATTTTTGCTGCAGCATAAATAAAACTCAGGTCTTCAATTGGCGTTTCATGCGCATAATCGTATACCTTTCTCATATTTAATGAAACTGCAACGTCATCCGTATCTATCTCCTCAAATTCCTTTGCAAGTAAAACTTCTCCATTTTTCTCTATATATGAGAAAAAGGTGTGGGAACCGCTTATAATAGTTTTCACCACACTACCTTTTGCATAACAAACAACCTCTATGTAAAGATTCTGAGTAATGTTTTCTTTTATCGCAATGCTTATCCTCTCCTCGTTAATATACTGTTTAGCTTCAGCTAAATCATCAGCGTTAAAATCACGCAATACTTCCAATCCATACTCCGATTTACCAATCAAAGCACCTAATGAAATAGCAATGGGGAGGCCAATCATTTTAGTTCCAGGTATTCCTACTCCCATAGCATTTTTGATAATATTTGAACTCAAAAAAACATCGATTTTTTCAGGTCGATGCTCTAATAGCTCTGTTGCTTTTGCAACACACAAAGAAACCGCAATAGGCTCAGTACATCCTATTGCTGGAACAATTTCCTGTTCCATTAAGTGCTTAATTGATTTACGTTCGGTTAAAGACAGCATAAGTGTTTTTATTATAATGGATAATCTATTATTCTCGTTAAATACAAATTTACACAAAGTCAATGAATAACTAATAGCATTTCCCCTTAAAACAGATACAGAGCTCTAATTCCTTAATTATTTCTTGCATTTAAAAAAGAATGTTATATATTTGAAGTAATAAATATAAATGCTGTGAATTATCCAGAACAACTACTCCACTACATTTGGAAATATAAACTTTATAACAAGAAGACTTTTATTACTTCGGAAGGAGAGGAAGTTGAAGTTTTAAATGTTGGCATGTTGAACAGCAATTCAGGACCCGACTTTTTCAATTCCAAAATAAAGATTGGAAAGAAAATATGGGCAGGCAACATAGAGATACATAAATCCTCATCGGACTGGAAAAAACATAACCATCACACAGATTCTGCCTACAATTCTATTATACTGCACGTGGTAGAAAAAATAGATTGCGATATATACACACAAGATGAAAGAAAAATACCGCAGATAGCTATTGATATACCCAATAAAGTTGCAAGTAACTATACAGAACTTCTCACATCAAATCTTACTATTCCGTGCACCAACACATTGAAGCACATCCCTAAAATCCATGTAAACAACTGGTTGTATACTTTGCTTGTAGAAAGACTAGAAAGAAAAACCAACGACATATACACCTTATTAGATAAGTTCAACAACTCATGGGATGAGACGTTCTATGTGCTCTTATCTAGGAATTTTGGATTTGGATTAAACTCTGATGTTTTTGAACGCTTAGCTTTAAGCTTACCTTATTTTTATATTCAAAAACATAGCGATAACATTTTTCAAGTAGAAGCCCTCCTATTTGGTCAAGCTGGCTTGCTTGAAAATGACACAATTCTAGACGATTACTTTCTTCAGTTGAAAAAAGAATACCAATTCTTAAGAAAGAAGTACACGCTCAAAAACTTAGATGGGTTTCTATTCAAATCTTTGCGAGTACGCCCACAAGGATTTCCTCAAGTACGGATTGCACAACTAGCTGCTGTTTTACAACAATCGAAACGACTTTTCTCTCATATTTTAGAGAAAGAAGATCTAAATCTTCTACGTCTGTTTTTTCATATCAATGCCTCAGAATATTGGCAAACACACTACACCTTTGGAAAATGCTCCAATAAGAAAACGAAATTTCCTGGAGACACATCCATAAATACAATTCTTATAAACACAGTTGCTCCCATCTTATTTGCTTATGGGAAAAAAAATAATATTGAGAAGCACTGTACACGAGCTTTATCAATACTAGAAGAACTGAAACCAGAAAAAAACAGCATTGTTACAGAATTTAAGAAACATGGCATTAATCCCCTCAATGCGGCCGATACACAAGCCCTAATACAACTAAGAAAAGAATATTGCAACCAACACAAGTGCTTGTACTGTAAGATTGGCTATCAAATACTTTCAGGAAAGATAGAGACAGTTTAAAATATAATAAAAATAGATGTTTTACTGATTTTTGTCTCCTATTTCTTAAAATACTATCTAATTCGTTGTATTTTTGTATGATGAACAAGTCTTGAATTCATTTAATTCATATTTTCAACTATGTGTTTAAGTAAAAAAACTATCTACAGAATACTTACCTATTTGGGCAGCTTGCTGTTACTTTATGCGTGCGCAAATATTGCAGCCCCTACAGGAGGATTGTACGATGTAGACCCACCAAAAGTTGTAAAGGCAACTCCCGACTTTAATACTTTGAATAACTCTAAATTAAAAGTGGAAATCCTTTTTGATGAGAATGTCAAAATAGAGAAGCCCATGGACAAAGTAATAATAGCCCCTCCTCAACAAAAATTCCCTATTATAAAAGCACAAGGTAAAAAAGTTGTAGTTGAACTAGAGGACGAGCTAATACCTAACACTACCTACACAATAGATTTTACAGATGCAATTGTGGATAACAATGAGGGAAATACACTTGAAAACTTCTCTTATTCATTTTCTACAGGTGACCATATAGACACACTAGCTGTTTCTGGGACGGTTCTTAGAGCAGAGAACCTTGAGCCAGCACAAGGCATTTATGTGGGAATTCACTCCAATTTAAATGACACAGCATTTACCAACCTCCCATTTGAAAGAATATCAAGGACAGACTCTCGTGGCAAGTTTACTATCAAAGGTATTGCAGAAGGGAAATATAAAATTTTTGCTTTAGCAGATTTAAATCGAAGTTACAGTTATGATAATCCACAAGAGGAAATAGCTTTTTCAGACTCTATCTTTATCCCTTCTTTCGAATCGGCTATGCGCAACGATACTGTTTTTATAGACAGTCTCACTATCGATACAATACACAATATAAAATATACTCGCTTTACACCAGATGATATACTACTATTATCATTCGAATCGGGTTTTGAAAGACAATATTTACAAAAGCACGAAAGAAGTCTCCCATACAAACTAGACCTTTTTTTTGCAGCACCCACTAAAGCTGCAAAGTTTACATTACTAGAACCTGTAGCCACTTCAGACAAGTGGCATGTAAAAGAAAGTAATGCAACCAACGATAGCGTTTCTATTTGGATAACCGACTCTCTTGTTTATAAGGCAGATACAGTGAAGCTAAAAGTAGAATACCTACGAACAGATACATTGAATAATCATGTATTAAACACAGACACGTTGAGCTTTACATTCCGAGGCAGTAAAGCAAAAGAAAGCAAACCAGATAAAAAGAAAGAAGGGGAAGAAGAAGAAATAATACAATATTTAAATATTAGAGACAATATTCAATCTTCACACGAGATTTACAACACCTTGTTTCTAGAGTTTGAACAACCCCTAGCAAACTTCAATTCAAACAAAATACAACTTAAACATGAAGTTGATTCAATATTCAATCCAATTGAATATACACTCCTATCAGACTCCTTAAATGAAAGGAGACATCGAATAAAACATAAGTGGAAACCAGGCGAAAAATATAAGCTATTGATAGACTCAGCCGCATTTATTAGTGAGTATGGTCTTCACAACAAAACATTGGAAAAAATATTTACTGTAAAGAGCTTAGAGCAATACGGTAACTTAATGTTTATAATTAGTGGGTTACCAAAAGGAAAGATTGCTTATGTAGAGCTACTTAATGCACAAGATAAACCTTTTAGGAAAGTACTTGTCAAAGACAGCGAAGCTTTGTTTATGGATTTAAACCCAGGTAAACTTTTTGCACGTCTGTTCATAGATGAGAATGAAGATGGGGAGTGGACATCTGGAGACTACGAATTAAAACGCATGCCAGAAACAGTTTACTATAATCCAAAGTGGTATGAGATTAGAGCATTCACCAATCACGAAGAGTCGTGGGATTTAAATGAACGCACTTTTGACAAACAGAAACCACTGGAAATAACCAAAAACAAACCAGAAGAGAAGAAAAAAAGAAATAGGAATGAGGAAGAGAGAGAAAAAAGAAGGTCTCAACGTTCATCAACACCATCTAGAGGCTTTGGTGGAGCAGGTTGAATACAACAAACTGGTGGTAGATAGTGCAATTGCTAAATTCAATATCCTTGTTACCTCCTTTCATCATTTAAAATAACAATAATAAACTACAATGAAAATAAAAAAAACACTTACAGTTATTACTTTATTGGTTTCTCTAATTAGTTACTCGATAAGTGCGCAAAAAGCGTTAAAAAATAACGCTTTTGAAGATGGAGAACAACTAACTTACGATTTATATTACAAATATGGAATCATTAATATGAAAGGTGGCAAAGCCACTTTGAGCACTGAGGCCACAACATACAATAATAAAGATGCATATAAAATGACGCTTTATGCTTCAACTAGAGGAATAATAGGAAACTTCTTTGCTGTTGATGATACCCTTACTAGTTATATGGATAAAAACTTAGTGCCTCAACTATTTGTAAAAGGTGCTAGAGAGGGAGGTGACTATACCCGTGAGAGACATGTATATTCGTACAAAAATGGAGATACAACATTAAGAACCATACGACATAAAAATGGAGAGTTCAGATTTGATGAAATCATAAACACCAAACACTGTACCTACGACATGATGTCTATACTAGCTTTCGCTCGCACATTAGACTATTCTAAAATGAAAAGAGGAGACAACACACAAGTACAGTTTATAACAGGCAAGCGATTAGTAAATATGTATATAAGATACAAAGGAACTTCTAAACTGAAAGTTAATAATGGGAAAACCTACGAAGCAATTGAGCTTTCTCTTATGATACTAGACAAAGCTTTTGTGGATCAAGAAGAAGCTATGAGGGTTTGGATTACAAACGACGAAAACAAACTGCCTCTTCAAATTTACACTAACTTAAAAGTTGGAGAAATGCGCTCTGTTTTAAAAGACTTCTCAGGAAATAAACATCCGCTGAATTAAATTAGAATAAAAAACATTTTTATGAAAAAACATATATTACATTTAATAATAATATCAATTATGATGGTTATATCCAGCAATCTATCTGCTCAACAAAAAAAAATGTCCAATAATGAAAATCCAATTGCTCTTTTTATAGAGTTTCAATTTGAAACTAAAGACATGAATCTTGCAGTAGAACTACTCTCCGAAATGCAAAATCAAACTATTGAGCATGAAGAGGGCTGCATAGCATACGATATATTAAAGAACAATGAAGAACCAAACATAATTTATATATATGAATGTTACGAAAACAAGGCAGCCCTTGATGCTCATAACAAAGCTTCATACTTTAAAGAAATTGTAGACAAAAAACTATCCACACTTATCAAAGAGCAGAAAATATTAAAGCTAAGTCCTATAAACGATTTAGGAATAATGATGTGAAAATCTCACAAGAAGAAGTTCATATACTCAGTTACTATTACAATAAATTACAACAATCCAATATCTTTAAAGCATTGCCTATATACATCAGCCTTCTTGTCTAATGACATAGGATAAGCCCGAGATGATGATGGCATACGGTACAATTTAAAATCACGTTCATTATAATTGAACGTTACACATCCTCCTAAGAGAGGATGTTTTATATTGTCCGAAAAATGAAGTCTCAATTCTTCTGTTGCTTTGTCTCCTGCTGTTATAAAGGTATTACACAAAGGAATCTGAGTAAGAAGACTTGATACATTTAAAGTTTGCACTATTTGCAAATACTTATCGGAGGCATTGTTTTTTAAGCGAATGACCTCTTGTCCCATATCTCCAACACCAATTCCTTTATTAGTAAGAGTGGATTTTAAAAGATCCACATCAAAAGACTTTTTGTCTATAGCTAAAAAGTAATCTTTGTTATCAAAAAAAACTAACCCAAATATGCGCCACATATCGTTTTGAAAGTTGGGATAATAAAACTCCATGTTCCATTTGGAGCGAGCGGGAGGGAAGCTCCCAATCATCATTACTTTTACTTTAGGCGAGATAAATGGTTTCAAAGGATGCCTCTCTTTTTTATCATTAAAAGTGTTACTCATCCTACAAAGATATAAAAATGAGTTTTAAGGTCAAGTGAAAAACAGCTTCATAAACCATATTAACAAGACTATAAAGTGTAATAGAGTAAGAATAAAAACAAACCTCACTAAAAGTCGGTATAATCATTCAATTAAAGAAATATTTCTTTTAATAGAATCAAGTTCAATAAAAATCGATAACTTTGCACTCATTATTAAGAGTTAATAAAATTAAGAGTTTCCTATTATGTCCAATTCTTCCATACCCAATTGGAATGTGCCCGAACCTGCGTTAAGAAGATTACCGTGGTATCTGTCGTATATAAAACTGCTAAACAAAAAAGGCCAAACACATGTATCTTCTACCCAAATTGCAAAGAAGATAAATGTTTCATCCACTCAAATTGCAAAAGATTTATCTTATGTAAAAGTGTCGGGGAAAACGCGTGTAGGATACGAAATAGCTGTATTGATAGATGTATTGGAGCAATTTTTAGGCTTCACCTCACAGCACAAAGCTATAGTACTTGGTGTTGGCAGCTTAGGTGGAGCACTCTTAAGCGACTCAGGACTTGAACAGTTTGGATTAAAAATATTTGCTGGGTTTGATATAAACGAGAGTGTCATCGGCTGCAAAATTAACAATATACCCGTCTATAATATTGAGGATTTTGCTGAACACAACAAAACAATCAATGCCGATATTGCAATACTCACTGTTCCACCAGATAATGCTCAAGAGGTTGCAGATTTTGCAATCGAAAACGGCATTCGCGCTATATGGAACTTTACCCCTTTTAGAATTAGAGTTCCCGAAAACACGGTGTTGCAAAACACATCTCTCTATGCACACTTAGCTGTAATGTTTAACCGTCTATCGGTTAACGCCAGCAACAAAAAGTAACACCTTCTCTACTTTATAAAAACATATACTAGTATGAAGATATTGGCAGTAGGACTCAACTATGAGTCGCATAACGTGGAAATGAAAAGAACTTTCCAAAGCAGTGAACCTGTTGTTTTCATGAAGCCCGAGTCGGCACAACTGAAAGGTGGAAAACCCTTCTTTATACCCGATTTCTCAAACGAAATTCATTACGAAACAGAGGTCGTTATAAAAATAAATCGTCTAGGCAAAAACATTGATGAGAAGTTTGCTTATCGCTACTACAACGAACTAACAGTAGGTATCGATTTTACTGCACGAGACTTACAACGCAACCTAAAAGAGAAAGGTCTCCCGTGGGAAATAGCCAAAGGCTTTGACGGATCGGCTGCTTTGGGCAGCTTTATATCGAAAGAGGAGTTTGAAGATGTTCACGATATCAACTTCCATCTCGACATCAACTCAAAAACAGTGCAAAAGGGCAATACACGGAACATGATTTATTCTATTGACAAAATAATTGCTTATGTAAGCCAGTTTTTTACATTAAAGATAGGCGATCTTATTTTTACAGGCACACCAGCCGGTGTTGGTCCCATAAAGATAGACGACCATTTGGAAGGATATCTAGAAAATAAAAAATTACTTGATTTCAACATCAGATAAACAAGAACGTCACCTCAACTCACAAAATAAAAGCAAGAATTATCACTATTCATTTAGTTATTAACTAAACCAATCATCAAACATATGAATATAAGAGTAGGATTTGGATACGATATGCATAGTTTTCAAAACAATA
Source organism: uncultured Dysgonomonadaceae bacterium (assembly GCA_964495235.1). Taxonomy (GTDB): domain Bacteria; phylum Bacteroidota; class Bacteroidia; order Bacteroidales; family Dysgonomonadaceae; genus UBA2632. The sequence goes on from CAZBVD010000033.1 coordinate 11,541, forward strand.
GAGAGCTATGGATTGGAGGTATCAAGATAGATTATTCACAAGGGCTTACAGGCCATTCAGATGCAGATGTGCTCATTCACGCTATATGTGATGCACTATTGGGAGCTGCCAATCTAAGGGATATTGGACATAACTTCCCCGACACCGATGATGCTTACCATAATATCGACAGTAAAATATTGCTAAAGCAAACTGAGCTGCTACTAAAAAGCAAAGGTTATTCAATTGGCAACATCGATGCCACTATCTGTGCCGAACAGCCTAAACTAAATCCATATATTCCGCTCATGCAAGAAACATTGAGCAAAATTTTAAATATTGACCTCGATTGCGTGTCTCTAAAAGCTACAACATCTGAGAAGATGGGCTTTGTGGGCCGCCAAGAAGGTATTACTGCCTATTCAGTGGTATTGATACAAAAGCTTTAAATAAAAAAACATCTTAGTCTGTGAAAAAAAGCAATAAACTGTTTCGTTTTATTAATCGCAAACTTCATGCAGCTGGACATGGTGTGCACTCTCAATTTGCTTTCGAGTTAATTTTGGATACTATTCACACACCCCATAGCTACTACGTATATAAAGATAATAGAAGTAAGATAGAACTATCTGGACTCAATAAAGAAGCCAACCTTAAATATGCTGAATTGCTATTTAGACTAACCAATAGATTCAATTCAAAAGAGATACTTGAGATTGGTTCAGGATTGGGAATAAACACTTTATATTTAAACGCTCACTCTATGCAAACCAATGTAACTTGCATAGAGCAAGAAGAGAAAAAAACAAAGATTGCTCAGTCATTACTTACACACAAGTTAGTAAACATTACATTCACTAATGTGTTACCTAAAGAGGAAAACTTTTTTGATGCTATTATTTGGGATTTGAAGCAATATCCACACGAAAAAGAAAAGGTTGTAGAAACAATCAGCAAAACAATCAAAAGCTATGGCTTTGTAGTGGTAAACCATATAAATAAAGGAAAAGAGAACAAGGAGGTTTGGCAAAAGATACTTAAGCTAGATGCACTAACTATGAGTTTCGATTTAGGGGAAATCGGTATAGGTTTTTTCAAACCATCGCTACCCAAATTAAACTATGATTTATATTTCTAATCACAGAAAAGAACGAAAACAAAGAAAATACAAATATGAAGAAAAGCTCTATTTATACTAAAACAGGCGACAAAGGTAAAACATCACTTGTGGGTGGGAAACGAGTAGATAAAACACACATCAGACTAGATGCCTATGGCACAGTTGACGAGTTGAACAGTTTTATTGGCTTGTTTGTTTGTGAAGTAACAGACAATGAGCTAAAAGACTTTTTGATTTATATTCAAAACAAACTATTTGTAGTAGGTTCTTATTTAGCTACCGAAGTAGATGCACTCAACCCAAAGGCTGTTCCAATAATTACAGACAGAGACATTGAAGCAATAGAAACTATTATGGATAAGTTAGATGCACAATTGCCCAAACTAACCCGCTTTATTCTACCAGGAGGAAGCAAGTCTGCTGCATATGCACATATTTGTCGTACAGTATGCCGTAGAGCGGAAAGAAGTGCTTATAAAGTGGCAAGTGAATTTGAAATAGACAACCATATTTTAATTTTCTTGAATAGACTATCCGATTTTTTTTTCTTAACAGCTCGTTTTGAATGTCAAAAAACTGGAAAAGAGATGTTTTGGGAGCAAAAATAGTACTATATTGATTTTTATTGTTACATTTGCGAAAACAAAGAAATTAACAAAATATTGAAAAGAAAGGAAATATAATATGTATTGGACACTTGAATTAGCTTCGAGATTAGAAGATGCCCCATGGCCAGCTACCAAGGATGAACTTATTGACTTTGCTCAACGTTCGGGCGCTCCCATGGAAGTGGTAGAAAACTTGCAAGAGATAGAAGATGAGGGAGAAGTATTTGAATCAATTGAAGATATATGGCCCGACTATCCAACTAAGGAAGATTTCTTCTTTAATGAAGATGAATATTAAAGCATATCATTTAGTATAGCTTACTAATACTAAATCGATTTAATTTTACTCTCATATTCTTTTATTTTAACAAAGAGGCAAGAGTAACTACAATATAACCCGCTGAATTTTGTTCAGTGGGTTTTTCTGTTTGCACATAACTGCTTCAGATAAAAGAAAGAAGCACGAAATAAGAAACTTGAGAGCTTTGAATAATGTATCTAATTTTCTTTTGGATGTATTTCTCTCCTTTTTTTATTCCTGAGTGATTTTTCTCTCATTTTTGGGTATCTATAACCCAGTTCTTATTAAAAATGAAGTTAAGATGACCCCTTAACTTCATTTTTTATGCGTTTTTTAGTGAATTGGACACAATTATCCCAGGAGCTCGCTTTAAGTTATATGC